>NZ_JBNUPM010000005.1:0-102789 GCF_050409425.1 Facklamia sp. P13064
CTTGACTAAAGAAGGTGAAGGAATCCCCTATTTTTTGTTAAAGCCTAGTAACCTAATTATCCTTCTAAACACCCTTCAATCACTTTCATTTTCAATTCAGAAGCCTATTTTTAGACATAAAAGGACCCCCAAAAGTTAGTTTTTAACTCGAACTTTTGGGGGTTTCTTCAAATTTAGAGGTTTTTTGAAGCTAATTTTATAGAGTAGATTGTTGGTGTATTAAAGCTGAACTTCATTTATAATAATAGTAAGACTTTTTAAAAAGGAGAAGGATTTATGGATAGAGGATTTAAACTAGTCAATAAGCTTTTTATTTTCACTATATTATTAGCTTTATTATATACTCCTATTTCTGCTAAAGCGAATCAAATAACCACAGAGTCATTAACAGAAACTAAAACATCAATAGAAAACAAAGTGGATCAAGAATTACTTAAGAAACTTTCAGAATCATTAATTGATTTGAAAGAGGTTGAAGAATTTGAGGTCAAGATGAAGTGGACCAACCTGGATGAAAATCAAGCGATGGGGCAAGCGACCTACCAAGTAGATGTTACAAAAGGAGACCTGAAGGGCGATTTAAAGTTTCAAATGGAAGATGATTATCCCGAGACAGCAGATTTTGGCTTTATATCATATGGAAGACACCGTTTGTTCTATGTAAAAGAATTTGCTTTTTTAGATAGCCTAGCTTATTTTAAACAAGCTTTTTTTAATTACCAGTTTGATAAACAAATGGCTAAGTACACTAATCTTTATACAGAATTTTCAAATGAAACAATTGGGACGGTTAATCTTAATGAAAAGCCTGCGCCTTCTTTGCTGCTCATTCCTAATCGGGATAAGTTAATGAGAGTAGATAAGGGACAATTAAGTTTCAAGAAGGATCAATATCATTTAAATATTGAAAGAATCGATATTCCAAGTCTTTTCTTTGATAAGCACCCCTTCTTATCCATCTCTTATCGTTTAGATCATTTAATTCAACCTTCTACTTCATCTATCATGAGCGAGTATCAAGATTGGGAAAATCAATTCAACCATCAAATTAAAATTAATGAGCAAGCGAATGATTTTTTATTCGGAACAAAAATTGAATCCGAATTTTCTAACCATTTACAAGTTAAGGAAACGGAACACCGAACACCACAGTTCAATAAAACACTAAATTTGATGAGCCAAGGTTTAACTGATAAATTAACGAGTTTCACCATGGACTTTGATCCAGATAAACAAATTTTAGATGTTACCTTGGAGGGTATTGTAGAAAATGTAGCTTTTAACTTTTTTAGCAAAGATACAGCTGAACTTACTACTAAAAGAGTTCGATTAGAATATTCTTTTAAACCTAAAAAAGTAGTTATTCCCCAAAGAACAAGTCTTAAAACAATCAGTCCGGCAGCTGCTGACTATTTAATGGAAGAATTACTATCAAAAGAGAAAAAGTAATGCTTTAAGAAATGGGCTTGTTTTCTAGAGACTTCTACTATAAATGATCTTAAGAATGAAAGAGGTAATAGAATGAAGTGTTTTTATTTAAAAGATTTTGCGAGTCAAAGAATTCAAGCAGGAGAAAAATTAATAAGGTTAGAAGACTTTGAAGATCCTGATGATATTAAAGATGCACCTGAGGGGATGATTATCTTTATTACTGATCGCAGTCATAACTTTAAAGGGCAAGCTTTCGTTGGTCGGCAAAACAAAGGCTTTGCTTGGGTTTTTAGCTTAAATTTGGAAGATTTGTGGTCCAAAGAACTCTTTTCAATTTACTTTCAAGAAGCTGTTGAACGTAGACAATCTCTATTGGACGACCCTACAACAACGGGTTTTCGTTTATTCAATGGTGAAGGAGATGGATTAGGAGGAATATCAATCGACTGGTATGACCATTTCATTCAAATCAACTGGTATTCTAAAGGTGCTTATGAGTATCGTGATTGGTGGCTTGAAATTCTTTTAGAATCTCCACTTGAAGTTGCAGGTATATACGAAACCAAGCGTTTTCCAATAGGTGATAGTGAAAAAGCAATGGGACATGTTACCGGAAAAGAAGCCCAACAGCCTCTAATTATTAAAGAACAGAATCGAAAGTATGCTATTTATTTAGGTCAGGATTGGATGACAGGCCTTTTTTTTGATCAAAGAGAGGTACGACAGTATATTCAAGAGCAAGCAAAAGGCTTGTCTGTGTTAAATCTTTTTTCATACACGGGTGCATTTTCAGTTGCAGCTAGCCTAGGTGGTGCCAGTAATACTATCAGTGTAGATGTAGCTAACCGTTCATTAGAGTTAACTAAAGAAAATTTCTTAATTAATCAATTGGACGCTGACAATTTATCTAACGAGATTAGAATTATGGATGTGTTTGATTATATTGACTATGTCAAACGCTCTTCAAAAGATTTTGATATGGTGGTATGTGATCCTCCTAGTTTTGCCCGAACCAAACGTTATGTTTTTTCAGCCTTAACTGATTATATAAAAATGGCTAAAGATTTGTTTAAAATAACGAAAGCAGGAGGTTTGTGTGTCTTATCCACAAACCATTCAGCTTACTCAAAAGATAAATTTATTGAGGATATGAATGAAGCTGGGCGTTTAAGTGGCAAGAAGGTTCAATTGATTCAAAGTTTTAGACTTCCCGAAGACTACCCTTCTTCCGTTGATCCTACGAGTCAGTATCTTACAGTTCTGGTATATTATTGTTCTGAATAAGAAAGGCAGGGAGTAAGAATGTCTTATATTGCATTAAAAGAAGTTGTTAAAGAATATAAAACTGGCGAAGTCGTTACACGAGCAAATGATGGAGTCAGTTTTACAATTGATGAGGGAGAGTTTGTGGTTATTTTAGGTCCTTCCGGAGCTGGTAAATCAACTACACTAAATATCTTAGGTGGAATGGATCAAGCGACCTCCGGACAGGTAGTTATAGATGGAGAAGACATTGCTAAATACAAGGCTAAGCAGTTAACGCGTTTTAGGCGAAATAACGTTGGTTTTGTCTTTCAAAATTATAATTTAGTTCCTAACCTAACAGCTAAAGAAAATGTGGAATTAATGATCCACATTGCTAAAAGTAATATGCAAGCAGAAACCGTACTTAAAGAAGCAGGGTTAGGACATCGATTAGATAGTTTTCCTGCTCAGCTATCTGGTGGAGAGCAACAGAGAGTTTCTATTGCGCGGGCCTTAGCAGGTAGACCCAAAATTCTTCTTTGTGATGAGCCTACAGGTGCTTTAGATTATGAAACCGGCAAACAAATTTTGAGATTATTACAAGATACATGTCGAGAAACACGTACAACTGTTGTGGTAATCACTCATAATACGGTGATTTCGAAAATGGCAGACCGTGTGATTAAAATTCGTAATGGACAAGTAGAAGAAATCGTTAAAAATCCGCATCCTACTAATGTATTAGATTTACATTGGTAGAAAGGAGGTAACATGAAATCGCTCATAAAGGATATCTTTCGTGAGATATTAAAAAGTTTCCCACGATTCTTATCGATATTAGCTATTATTAGTCTAGGAGTTGCTTTTTTTATTGGAATCAAAGCAACAGGACCAGCTATGGTAGAAACCGCGCGTGACTATTATGAAACTTATGATTTGCCCGACGGTCGTATATTATCTACTCAAGGTATTAATGATAATGACATTAAAGAAATTAAAAATTTAAAAGATGGAGCAGAACTTCGGTTACGTCCCATTAAATCAGTTATTGGTATGGTTGAGCCAAGTACTCAACCTATCAAAGTTTTTGGTATCAATGAACAAGATAAAAAATATTATCAATTGGTTGAAGGGAGATTTCCACAGAAAGCTTCTGAAATCACATTGGATAGTAAGTATCTTGATTTAATTAATACTGATCCAAACGAGTCTGTCAAAGTTGGAGATAAGGTAAAAATCACTCTGAACCAACGAGCAAGTGAAGACGCTATAGATAGTGATAATTCAGATTCAATCTTTTCAATAAAAGATAGTGAATTGATAACAAATGAGTTTGAAGTTGTTGGATTTGTTCAAACACCACTTTATTATGAACGCATTAATCGAGGCCTCGACCATTCTGTTTTTGGGTTAATTCAAGAAGATCAAATACAAGCCAGTTACTATAGTGAAGTTTTCTATTGGATACGTAATAATAGAAAGAGAGCTTATGAACCAGCTTATCAATCAAGGCTCGATCAACTAAAAATTAAATTAGAAGATTTGTTAGCTAATCGTCCAAAACAGCGTTTGGAAGCCAGTAAAAAGGATATTCAAGCTAAATATGATGAGGTTAGTTCAGATTTAGAAGAAGCTAATAATGACTTTGAGGCGGCAAATAAAAAAATCTCCGAAGTCGAAAAGACACTGATAGATTCTGAACAAGACCTTCAAGAAGCTAAGATAGAATTTAGTCAAATTGAAGAAAACTTATTGCGGCAGTCTCTAGAAGGCAATATAGACTCTAATAATCCTCAAGCTTTAGGAAAGCCTGAAGAACAAGCAGAGTTGTTGGAAGGTCAAGAACAAAGCTTAATGGCTAGTAATGAGTTGTTTTTCGGAGAAAATCAACTGAGTCGCTCAAAAAAAGCTGTAGCAGATAGTATTGCTGAGAATAATCTAGAATTAAGAGAAGGACAATTAGCACTTGAGGAACTTAAAGAATTAGAAGCAGATTTAAAAGAACCGACTTATCATGTGTTGACACGTCAAGACGATGCAGCTTATAAATCGCTGAAAGAAAATGCGGAAAAATTGAATGTTATTTCTAATTTGTTTCCAGTTTTCTTTTTTGCTATTGCCGTTTTAGTTGTTTTCACAACTGTTAAGCGCATGTCAAGTGAACAAAGAAACTATATGGGAACCATGCAACAAATGGGATACCATCGCTGGCAAGTAATCTTAAAATTTGTGGTGTATGCTGGGTTAGCAGGAGTGATTGGAATAGTCTTAGGAATATCTTTGGGCTATCGTATCTTTCCACCAATTATTCTACAAGCATATAATTCCATGTTTTATTTGGCTAACCCATTGATTCCTCGCTCTTTATATTGGAATATGATTGTCGGTGCTATTGCTTTAGCTTGTACACTGATGCCAGCAATATATACACCTTATGTATTGTTAAAGCAAGCTCCTGCACAACTTTTAAGACCTGAACCCCCTAAACAAGGTAAACAAATTTTACTTGAAAATTGGACTGAGTTTTGGAAACGCTTATCTTTTAATCGTAAAATGACTTTGAGAAACCTTTTCAGATATAAAGGAAGAAATCTCATGACTTTCATTGGTGTAGCAGGCTGTTCAATGTTAATTCTCACTGGTTTTGGAATTAGTGATACTATTTCAGGTTTGCTTTCTAATCAATTTGAGCAATTACAACGCTATGATGCTACTCTGGTCTTGAATGAAGATTTAGGCCAATATCAAACTCAAAAACTGCAAGAAGAATTAGCAGATTACGAAGGCATTGAAGCGTATTATCCAATCCGTTCAGAATCCTTAGAATTAGAAAATGATGTTGAAAAAGAAAATGTCAATTTAATAGTTCCGCTAGGTGATGTTCAATCATTTAAAGACTTTGTATTTGTAAGACAAGGTGGAGATGATAAAGTGGCTGAACCAGTTGATTTAGATGAAGCAGGACCTCTTTATACAGAACGATTAGCTGAGTTATTCAACTTAAAACCCAACTCTAAAGCTATCTTTAAAATGGACGATGAAAATTATACGATTCCTTTAAAGGGAGCAGCAGAAAACTATGTCAATCATTATCTCTATATGGGAGAAAATGACTACAATCAGGTGTTTGAAAAGCCCGCTCAAATTAATGCTTTTTTACTGAAATATGAAGCTAATGCCAAAGTGACTCGTATAGAAGACCAGTTACAAGATAATGAGGATGTTCAAGCTATCGTTAATATAACTAATATAGAAGAAGTAGTTAGCAAGACGATGGATAGTTTATACGTCATTACAATTGTTTTAATCGTTTCAGCGGCAGCCTTAGCTTTTGTGGTCTTGTATAACTTGACCAATATTAATATAGAAGAGAGAAATCGTGAACTGGCCACTATCAAAGTTTTAGGTTTTTATGCAAGAGAAGTGAGTTTGTATGTCTATGAGGAAATCTTTATAATCACAGTATTAGGTTCTTCTTTTGGCCTGATAGCTGGACGTGTGCTTACACATATTATTATGAAACAGATGCAAATGAATTCAATGCTCTTTTATCCTAGGGCAACCCTAGCATCCTTTTTAATATCCTTTATTCTTACATTTATTTTCTCAAGTTCTGTTATGCTGATCATGCACCAAAAAATAAAACGTATTAATATGGTAGAAGCTCTCAAGGGACTTGATTAATCAGTCCCGTATTGTTAAGCCCTTTAAGAATATGCTACAATGGTTTAAGTTAAGAACCAATTATAGAGCGACCATCTAAGAGGAGGCAATCAAATGAAGTGTCCAAATTGTGGACGGAATGTCCGTAGTAAGACCCAATGTGCGTACTGCGGTTATAGATTTAATCAAGCAGATAAAAAAGAACAGAGTTTATTGAAAAAGAGAAAACCTAATGATGAAATATCAGTTGAAAAAGATATCCGTGGTCTAAATGAAGTAGCTGATAATGAAAAACATTCTCAAGCTATCAAAGACAATAGACAGCACGTTCCTGTTAGGCGATCTCTTGAAAAAGAATTAGCAGAAGCAGAAAAAGAAGCCAAATTAGCTTATGAACGTTCACTTCAATCAAATTCAAAAGGCAATGAATCGGAAGAGGATTCAGAAGAAGCTTTTAAGAAAAGGGCAGACGAAATTTTATCTTATCCGTACACTGGCTCATTATTTTCTGATGAATCCACCGATAATGCTGAAGATTATATTGTCCCTAGAACTAAAAAGACTAGTTTTGGTAAAACGCTTTGGACTATTGTCAAATGGTTAATTTTATTGGCAGCCTTTTTTTTAATGTTTGTTTACGGACCTCAATTGGTAGGCATGGTTAAGAGTTATTTGGACCCAATAATAAATCAAAATAGTGAACAACCTGTCCAAGAAACTGAGACTTCTCAACTTCCAAAGGATACTGAAAAAACAATGAATGTTACTTCAGATAATTCTTCTTCTGAAGTAAAATCAGAAGAAGAAAATCAAACAACCACTGTAGAAGATACTGTTTTTGAAATAGAAAAATCAAAGGTAGATGTGGATGCTTATCCGATGATTACAGTTAATCTCGATTTTGCCAACTCTCTTTCTGATGTAGATCAAGAAACATTTAACTTTAAAGTGAAATATAATGAGACTGAAGCAGAATTGAAGGATGAGTTTTCTCTTTTTAAAGAAGGCAAGAAACTTAGATTATCCTTTAATGATCCCGCTTTATCAGTGATTGGTGAAGATACAAGTCAACAAGAGCTTTTAATAAGTGCAGAGAATTTTTCAGAACGCATCGCTTATGAAGTACCAAATAAGCAAGATCAAGCAGAAAGAATTGATCAGTTTAATCAAATAGTTACCAATTACTTTTCTAATCAGGAAACAGTAGCTTTACAAATTCAACAGCTAGGAGATAAAGCACCCTTTGTTTATGAAAACCAAACAATGGAGGCTGATCGTCTAATCGCTTGGTTTATTTTACAACGTACCTATGAATTGCTAGCAGAAGAAACAATTACTCTTGACCAAGAAATCCCTGTTAAAACACAATTAATTGCTTCTGGGGATTCAGGACAAGTGGCAAGTCAAGCTAGAGATTCCTATACAGTCCAAGAGTTGATTGATTTAACTATTCAATCAGGAGATGCCTCTGCCATGAATCATCTCGTTCAGCTTGCTGAGGGTGTCAACCGCTTTAACTACTGGTTAAAAGAGTCTGGATATTTTGCTACTCGTATGAACGCTCCATTAGCTATTGAAGAAGATAGTTACATAACGGGTGCAGTCACTGATGTAACGGACTTAGCTAATTTACTTATCAAATTAGCTAAAAACGAATTGATTGATGGAGAATATGACGACTTGCTGAAAGAATCAGTCAATCTCTCACCATTCACAGATAAATTTCCCAATTATAATGCTAATGTGACTCAACGTTACGAATTATTAACTACCGAAGAAAACCCACAACTTCAACATATTGCCGGGATTGCTCAAGCAGCAGGAGAAGACTATATTTATGTAGTTCTTACAAAAAAATTCACTGAACCTTATGAAATGAATGGTAAGATAAGCCAAACAATTAATGATATACTCATACAATATTTAGCGAACCAAGAAGGTGCTGAGATCTTAGAAAATGAAACTACTCTTGAGGTGACGCAAGAACCAGTTCAGACTACTCAAGCAGTAGTAACCCCACCTGTTACATCGGTTGAAACAGGTGTAGAGCCGACAGATAATTTATATAATGGCAAGCAAACAGAAAATTATTACTGGTTTGGCGATGAATACCGTAGAGGCACCTGGTATCAAGATGAAAATGGTGCTTGGTATTATTATTAAAAGGTTTATTCAAATGATTAGTTTTGAGATAGAAAGACTTCAATTTAAGAAGTCTTTCTATTTTTAAGAGCTTTTCCACTTTTCACATCACTTTTTAGGTGTATAATAGAGAAAAAGGGAGGAATTTCAATGAGTCCTACACTGATACAAATCGTTATTCATGCTATTAAAGAGAAATTTCAAACTGAAAAAGCTTTTTATGCGGAAAAGTTAGGCATTAGTCCTCAATCTTGGGACCGATGGAAAAAAGGAGAACAAGGTTTAAAATTTGAAAATATCCAAATAATATCGACTTTATTTACTGACTATGAATGGATGCTTGTTCAAAAAGTTGTGCGAAATGCTGAAATAATTCCAGAGGTTTCAGCTAATCCTGTTGGAGAATACCTCTATCTTAAATATCAAATCGCCAAGACTTGGGTTAACCATGGTATGGTACGCTTAGAATGGCATCAGAGTGAAAGCTCAGAAAACCAACAGAACACAATGATCTTGCAATTAATTGCAGATTATCAATTTTGGGGATACAACGATATAATAGAAATTCGTCTACCTGGAGTTTTGAGACAACAATTAGAAACTGATGAGGTAAAACTCTTACAATGGTTTGATGACCAAAGTGATAAAGTAAGAGACACTGTCGAAGAATAAAAATAGAGTGGTGAAGCTATTTGGTGCAAAGAAAACGCAAAAAAGCTCATAGACCCAGAAAAAAAACTTTGAAAAATAATAAGAAACTTAAACAATTCAAAAAATGGCAGGAAGCTTTCTTTAAACGATTAGGATGTTTAAGCTTCTTTATGATTATCTTTATTAGTTTACTTTTTGTGTTGTTATTTCGTTGGATGTCACAACCGGCTCCTAATTTTTATCAAAATGAGCTTTATCAATCAGATCACTTGCTCAAAGAACAATTTATTGCAGATTTGGTCCCAACTGCCCAAGCTTTACAAAGAGAGTTTGGTGTCTATGCTTCTGTGTCTTTAGCTCAAGCTGTTTTAGAATCGGACTTTGGTAGAAGTCAATTAGCTAGCCAGCATAATAATCTATATGGTGTAAAAACAAGTGCTGACGATCCTAATTCTGCACTCTATCCAACAATGGAGTTTTTTGATGGCGAGTGGGTTGAGATTAAGGATTATTTTAAGGTGTATCCTTCTAGACAAGCATCAATGCGTGAGCACGCTCTTTTAATGATTAATGGAACTTCTTGGGATCCTAATCAATATCAAGCTGTATTACAAGCCAAGGATTTCCAATCACAAGCTCAGGCATTACAAGATTCGGGTTATGCAACCGATCCAAATTACGGAGAAAAATTAATAAATATGATTGAAGAGTGGCAATTGGATCAATATGATCAACCATAAAAAGAATAATATGATGGGAGGGATAAAATGGTTCGAAGACATCAACCAGGAAGTATGATTGGTATTATTGGAGACTCACTTACAACCGCTTTACTGGCCCAAGAGGCCGGAAGATTGGGGTATCGTGTAGCAAGCATGGTGAGTCATGATGAAAACCCGGTCAAACAATTTTCTTATTGGCAAATAGTCGATGCTAACTATCAAGACGAGAGTTTAATCGAATTTGCAAGCTTAGTGGATATGATATATATTGAACCAGGTATTTTATCAAACCGACATTATAAATTATTGGAAGAATATACTGACTTGGCTTTATCAGAAGATTTAGTTGCAATTACAACAGACCGTTTAATTGAAAAAGTTTATTTAGACTCTACTAAAAGTTTAGTAGCTCCTTTTTCAATGGTGACTTCCATTGAAGATATTAAAGAAGCGATAGAATATATAGGTTATCCTTGTGTTCTTAAGTCAGGACAACGACATTTGAATCAAGCCAAGGACCACATTCTTCTATTCAATGAGGATGATTTACCTTTAGCAGAGAAGAAAGTTGAGCAAGCAACATGTATACTTGAGGCTTGGATTCCAGTTGAGAAGAGAGTTTCTTTGACTGTTGTCAGAAATGAGCGAGGAGAATTATTGATTTATCCTCCCTTTGAATTAGTAGATAAAGGGTTAATTATTGGTACACAAGTAAGGTATCCTGCGCGTATTGTTGATGAGGTTTCTAATGAAATCAACCGATTAGGCCGATTAATTGCTGAGTCACTTACATTGATTGGGGCTTTGACATTAGAGTTCTTTATTACATCTTCTGGTGTTATTTACATCAATCAAGCTTCGATTGGCTTATCGCAAGCGGCAACTTTTACAATCGGCTCGATGTCCATATCGCAATTCGAAGCGTGTATGCGAGCACTGTCAGGCTTGCCTTTGCCTACTTTAAAAGTAAAATCAGCAGCAGCTATAGCGATTCCTTTAGAATATTTAAATATAGAAAATGTCATGACACAATATATGTCTCGCACAGATTGGGGTTTTGCTTTAGTAAATTTTCCTGGACAATTACACAATCATTTGGAAGGACAGGTAATCATAACGGGAGATAGTTTAATATCGTGTGATCGGCAAATTGAAATGACCGAATTATATAAAATTCAATAGAATTAAGAAGCTGAAGGGATAGCCTTGGCTTCTTTTTATTTTATGAGGAGTTGAGAGAAGGCTATAAAGGACATAGGAGATTGTTCTTATTTTTGATATAATATCAAATATTGGAAGCGTTGGTGAAATGGAGTGATAATATGAATTTATTAGAAAGTATAGGTCGATTAAATAATAAGCAAAAGGAGGCTGTATTGACTACCCAGGGACCGCTGTTAATAGCCGCTGGGGCAGGTTCAGGAAAAACACGGGTTCTTACTCACCGAATCGCTTATCTTGTTGAAGAAGAAAGAGTAAATCCTTGGAATATATTGGCTATTACTTTTACAAATAAAGCCGCAAATGAAATGAAAGAGCGGATTAAAAACTTAGTTGGCCCAGATGCAGACTCTATATGGGTCTCAACATTTCATGCAATGTGTGTGAGGATACTTAGAAGAGAGGGCGAAAAAATCGGTTATCAACGAAATTTCTCAATCGTAGACCCATCTGAACAACTAACTTTGATGCGTCAAGTGTTAAAAGAATTAAATTTAGATAGCAAACAATTTAAAGATAAGAATCTTCTATGGCAAATTGAACAAGCAAAAAATGAAGGTAAAAGCCCAGCACATTATTTACAAACTGCCGGTAATTTTGTTGAAGAAATTTATGCAAAAGTCTATCAACTTTATCAGACAAAATTAAAACAAGCCAACGCCATGGATTTTAATGATTTGATTCTTAATACTGTTAAATTATTAGAAGAATATGATGATGTCCGTCACTTTTATCAGCATAAGTTTCAATATATTCATGTTGATGAGTACCAAGATACCAATAATACTCAGTATCAACTCATTCGATTATTAACAGGAATTCTTAATAACATTTGTGTAGTAGGAGATGCTGATCAATCTATTTATGGCTGGCGCGGCGCAAATATGGAAAACATTTTAAACTTTGAATCTGACTTTCCTCAAGCTAAAACGATTCTATTAGAACAAAACTACCGTTCCAGTCAAAATATTTTAGCTGCAGCTAATAGTGTGATTAAAAATAATCGAAATCGTAAAGTTAAGAAATTATGGTCTAATAAGGACAAAGGAAGCAAGATTAAGTTTTATCATTCAGACAACGACTCAGAGGAGGCGCTTTTTGTTATTCAAGAAATTATTGAGCTTAAAGATCGTTTTAATTTAAAAAATGATGATTTTGCTATTCTTTATCGAACTCAAGCTCAGTCACGCTCTTTAGAGGACCAGCTGTTAAAAGCCAATTTACCTTATAAAATTATTGGGGGCTTGAAGTTTTATGCTCGTAAAGAAATCCAAGACACCTTGGCTTATTTAAGGTTAATTAATAACCCCGCTGACAACCTTAGCTTTAATCGAATTGTGAATGTTCCTAAACGTGGAATTGGAAATACCACTATCGAGCGGTTATCAAATTTTGCTGCTCAGATTCAGTTACCCTGGTTCATGGCGATCGATTATTTAGATCAGTCTCAACTATCTAAAGCAGTACAAAAGAAATTACAAACGTTTGCTCAAATGGTTAAAAATCTTCAAGAACAAGCAAAATATCTCTCTATGAGTGAACTAGTAGAGCAAGTGTGGCAGCTTTCAAACTATACTCAGGCTTTAATTGAAGAAGGCACTCTTGAAAGTCGAGCTCGCTTAGAAAACTTAGAAGAATTTGCTTCAGTAACTAAACTTTTTGACCAAGAGGATCATAGTTTACTGTTAGAAAAAGATCCTGATTTTCAAAATCAAGATCAAAGCACTATCGAATCGCAAGCAATTTTAGAAATATCAGGTTCAAATGTTGCTTTGGATCTATTTGAGTCAGCAGTGGAAAGTGAGGACGATACTAATCAATCAACAGCTTTATTGACTCAATTCCTTACAGAATTGTCTTTGGTTAGTGATAACCAAGAAGAGGATGAACAAATGGGTATCACTTTGATGACTCTACATGCAGCCAAGGGCTTAGAATTTCCGGTTGTCTTTATTGTTGGAATGGAAGAAGGGATTTTCCCATCCTATCGTTCTTTTGATAATGAAGAAGATTTAGAGGAAGAAAGAAGATTAGCCTATGTAGGAATGACACGCGCTGAGGAAATATTATATTTAACAGCAGCATCCAATCGTCTACTATACGGACGTTATCAGCAAAATTTAGTTAGTCGATTTATAGATGAGATTGAACAAGATTTACTTGAGCATATTGGACTTCCAGGAAGAGTCAAAAGATTTACTGCAAATAATCGAGGAAAAAACCAAGCCAATAGAGTTAAGTTAAGTCCCCCTTCGGCTCCCGTTAAGAAGAAGCGAGCTTTCCAAGCAACTTCAAATGTCAAAGGTCTAGAAATGATTAACTGGCAAGTGGGAGACAAAGTGGACCACAAAGCTTGGGGTCAAGGGACAATTGTAAAAGTTGACAAGTCAGCTAGCGACCAAATTTTAAAAGTAGCTTTTCCAGAGCAAGGAATTAAACAGTTAATGGCAGCATTTGCTCCAATTACTAAGTTATCAGATTAGGAGGCTCCTGATGTCTAATCAGCAGAAAGAAAGACAACGTTTAGATGCTTTAAAAGAAAAATTAAATAATTATGCTTACTCTTACTATGTATTGGATCAGTCATTAATTACGGATGCAGAGTATGATGAGCTGTATCAAGAATTGCTCATGATTGAAGCTAAGTATCCGGAGTGGGTCACTTTGGACTCACCTAGTCAGAGAGTGGGTGACCAGCTGTTAGAAGGTTTTCAAAAGGTTAAACATGCTCAAACCATGTACTCTTTAAGTAATGCTTTTAATGAAGCAGACATACATGCTTTTATTAAAAAGGTAGAAGAAGTGGTTGGGTCTCAGCATTCTTTTATCTGTGAGTGTAAAATCGATGGTCTTGCCATTGCCTTAACTTATGAAGATGGTTTGTTTGTTCGAGGAGCTACACGAGGTAATGGTCAAACGGGAGAAGATATTACTCAAAACCTACGAACAATCCATTCCTTACCATTACGACTGAGAAAGCCCATTTCAGGTGAATTTCGAGGAGAAGCTTATATGCCTAAAGAGGTCTTTTTAAAATTAAATGAACAAAGAGATGAGGCAGGGGAAAGTCCCTTGGCTAATCCTCGCAATGCGGCAGCTGGTGCATTGCGACAGAAAGATCCCGCAAAGGCAGCAAAGAGGCAACTAAACATATTTATGTATAATTGCTCTAGTCAATCGGATATAGAGGCAACTTCTCAAGGAGAACTCCTAGAAGAGATGGAAGCTGTTGGCTTAAGAACGAACTCTTTTAGAAAAGAATGTCATAATTTTAATGAAGTATGGGAGTTTATCCAAACGGTTGGCCAAAAAAGGCACCAATTACCCTATGAGATTGATGGAGTGGTTATTAAAGTCAATGCTTTTGAATATCAAGAAAAATTGGGGCATACTATTAAAGCGCCCCGTTGGGCAATTGCCTATAAGTTTCCAGCAGAAGTTGCTCAAACAACTTTACTTAATGTAGATTGGACAGTGGGTAGAACTGGAGTAGTTACCCCTACCGCTATTATGGAGGCTGTTCAATTGGCAGGAACTACTGTTCAAAGAGCAAGTCTTCATAATGTAGATCTTATTGAAAAACTTGATTTACATATAGGTGATCAAGTCGTTATCCATAAGGCAGGAGATATTATTCCCGAAATATTAGAGGTTGATCTAACTAAAAGAAAGCGAGATGATCGACCGGTAGCTATTCCTACCGAATGTCCACAATGTCATGAAGAGCTAGTGAAAATTAAAGATGAAGTGGCTTTAAGATGTGTTAATCCTAACTGTCCCGCCCAAAGGTTGGCTCAGATTACTCATTTTGTTTCCCGATTAGCCATGAATATTGATGGTCTGGGTGAAAAAATTATTGAGCAATTATTGGACCATCATTTGATTGAAAATCCGGCTGATCTTTATTATCTCAAGCAAGAAGACCTTTTAAAACTTGATAAGATTAAAGAAAAGTCAGCTAACAACTTGATCCAAGCGATTAATGAGTCTAAGGATAGGGGATTAGATCGATTACTATTTGCTTTGGGAATTCGTCATGTCGGTGCAAAAGCTGCTCGCCTAATTGCCGAAGAATTTGGTACAATAGAAACAGTGATGATTGCCGAGGCAGAACAAGTCGGTCAAATTGAGGGCATAGGTGAAATCATCTCTCAATCACTGGTTCATTATTTCCAACAAGAGTCTTCATTAAAATTGATTGATCGTTTAAAAAAAATAGGTGTCAAAACCGATTTTCAAACAACCGTGATTGGCACTCAACAGACCAATGAATTTAAAGGAAAGACTATTGTTCTAACTGGTAGTATGAATGCTTATACTCGTAATGAAGCAAAGCAAATTTTACAAAATTTAGGAGCAAATGTAACCGGCTCAGTCTCAAAGAAAACAGATATATTGATTGCGGGGGCAGAAGCCGGCAGTAAATTAATAAAAGCTCGGGATTTAGGTGTTACAATCATAGATGAATCTACATTTATAGAAAAATTAGTAGAAAGTGGAATTAACGATGCAAAATAAATTGAAATGTATCACATTGCTAACCTGTCTTACTTTATTGTCAGGTTGCTTAAATAATTTAGAGGTAAAAAAAGAAGAAGCAGAACTGACACCTGAGAAGGTGATGGCCAGGTTAACTTCTAACCAATTAGCTAATGAAAATTATCGAGCTGTAATAACAGATGGTAAGTATCAACTCGGCCCCTCAGCTAGTGCAGACTACACATTATCTTCAACGGGCAATGCCTTTGCTTTCGAAGATGGTCTGTTACGTTTGTCACGAGAGGTGTTTCCTACCGATCAATACTTTTTACAAGAAGGCCAATTGATTGATGGTGATACACTGACTTCTTGGGTAGGCAGAGAAGCAGACAATAATCCAGCAGGCTTAAACCCTGCTATCCCTGTCGATAGTGGTGGTGCTAATCGTGAAACAACATCTTCTGACACTGATACTACTGTTGAGAATCAATCCCCTACTATTGAAGAAGCGACAGTAACTTCGGTTTTAGAAGATGGTCAAGAGGTTATGGTTGATGTAGAGGGTAATATCATTGATGAGAACGCCGGTAGGCCAGATCAGGTTGTCACTCAGGTTCAATCTACGCCTATTTACTTATCGCAAATTTTAGAAAAAAATATTATGGTTGAAACTGAAACAGGGTACAAGCTAGCAGGTATTGTTCTTGGCTTATCCATGAATTCGCGTTATGAGTACACCGACCCAGAGGGGGTTGTTTACGAAGAAGAAATCTCTATGGGAGAAATGCGTGAGCGCGGAAGAGCTTATGCTAATATAATTGTGGGTCGTTTAAGAGCAACCGAAGAATTGAGATCTATTCCTATTCTAGTGGGTATATACCGACAGGCACCTTCTGATGAAATTGTAGGGGGTAGTTTTGTCTTGGATGGTATTTCACGTGAGGGAAATGCGGTTTCTGATTGGAAAGAGCTTAATGAATACCGAGTTGCTCTACCTATGACTGATTCAGGTGTCGAAGCAGAAAAATACGCTTATTTTGATAGTTTTTCTAAAGGCATTCGTGAGTTTTTCCCCAATCTGAATGGTATTTCCGGTCAAGTATTATATGCAGACGATCAGTTGAAAACATTAGATATTGAAATAGTCACACAGTTTTATCAAACAACAGAAATTACTGCTTTAAGTCAGCATGTGCTGGACACTGCGCAGAAAACATTACCTGAGAACATAGCAATTGAGATTAAAATTGTTTCTAATGCGGATACAGAAGCTTATATAGGTAGAAATGCAGGAGAAACGGAGTATCAATCACATATATTTAGACAATAAGAAGAGGGGGAAAAGAATGATTACACGCGAGGAAATTAAGCATGTTGCAAAATTAGCCAAATTAAGTTTTAGTGAGGAAGAACTGGACCAATTTGCTCCAAATATCCAAGAGATTGTTGAAATGGTTGAGCATTTACAAGAGGTGAACACGGAAGGTGTCGAGCCGACTTATCATGGTAACCAGTTGAAGAATGTTTATCGTGAAGATATCGCAGTCCCTAATCCGTCTTATCGAGCCTTATTGGATAATGCCCCAACAGTAAATGAAGGCTATATTCAAGTACCAGTGATTATCGAAGATGAAAAAGGAGATTAAGATGAAAAAATTCCCAACAACCATTACTGAGATGAAAAAAGGGCTAGAATCAGGAACATTTACAGCTGTCGAATTGCTTGAACATACCTACCGGCAAATTGAGACTTTGGAGAGTGCTGTTCAATCCTTTTTAAATTATGAAGATTTTAAAGAGCCGGCTTTTGAAGTGGCTAAAGCTGCAGATGAAGAAGGCTATTCGAATAATGATTCAAAATTATTAAAAGGCATTCCTATAGCAATCAAAGATAATATTTTAACAGCTGATTTTAAAACAACTGCAGCCAGTAAAATGCTTGAAGATTTTGTGCCAACTTATGATGCCTTTGTTATAAAACAATTAAAAAAGGCAGGAGCCATTATAGTGGGTAAGGTTAACCTAGATGAGTTCGCTATGGGAGGATCTACTGAAAATTCCTATTTTAAAACAAGTAAAAATCCTTGGGATCTTGAAAGAGTACCAGGAGGCTCTTCGGGGGGGTCGTCAGCAGCCGTAAGCGCTAGACAGGTGCCAGCAGCTTTAGGAACCGATACCGGTGGTTCGATTCGTCAACCTGCCTCTTATACAGGTATTGTTGGAATGAAGCCAACTTATGGTCGTGTTTCTCGTCATGGAGTGATCGCTTTTGCTTCTAGTCTTGATCAAGTCGGACCGATGACTTTAACAGTTGAAGATAACGCTTTACTTTTACAAGTGATTGCGGGGCATGATCCAAATGATGCGACCAGTTTAGCCGACGAAAAAATAGATTTTAGCAGTTTGATTGGTCAATCCATTGAAGGCAAGCGAATTGCTTTTCCTAAAGAATATCAATCAGAGGTCATTGATGCGGATGTTCGTCAAGCAATGGAAAAAGCAGCTGATTATTTTACAAGTAAAGGAGCAATCGTTGAAGAAGTTTCTCTTCCTCACTCTGAGTACGGGATTAATGTTTATTACATACTAGCTTCTGCGGAAGCTTCATCTAATTTACAGCGTTATGACGGTATTCGCTACGGTTATCGTTCAAAAGCAGCTGAAAATTTAGAAGAAATCTACTTAAAATCTCGCTCTGAAGGCTTTGGTCCTGAAGTCAAGCGACGATTAATGGTAGGGACTTATTCTTTAAGCTCAGGCGCCTATGATAAATTCTTCAAGAAGGCAGCGCAAGTGCGCTCATTAATTATTCAAGACTTTAAAGAAGTATTTGATCAATTCGATCTTATTATGGGACCGGTCACTAATTCGACAGCTTACAAAATTGGTGAACGCATTTCAGATCCGCTCAAAATGTATGTGGCAGATTTGTTGACAATCCCGGTTAATTTGGCTGGAATACCCAGCCTATCTGTACCTGCCGGCTTTGATAGCAAGGGCTTGCCTATTGGAATGGCACTCACAGGCCCAGTGGATAGCGAAGCCTTACTTTACCAAATGGCTTATGATTTTGAGCAAGGTCACGACTTTGTTAAGCAAGCACCTAAACTATAGGAGGATCTAGATGAATTTTGAAACAGTAATCGGACTTGAAGTCCATGTGGAATTAAAAACCCAATCTAAAATCTTTTCTTCCTCACCTGTTGGCTTCGGTGTGGATCCCAACGCCAATACCAATGAGAAAGATTGGGGCTATCCGGGAGCGTTACCGACTATGAATCGCCAAGCGATAGAATACGGAATGAAAGCTTCTCTAGCTTTAAATTGCCAGGTAGCTAAGCAGATGAAGTTTGATCGTAAAAATTATTTTTACCCGGATAATCCATCTGCCTACCAAATTTCTCAATTTGATCAACCGGTCGGGTCTAATGGATACCTGGATATTGAAGTAGAAGGAAAAAAACGTCGGATACGTATTGAACGTGTTCATTTGGAAGAAGATGCAGGAAAAAACACACACGGAGTGGACGGCTATTCATATGTTGATTTAAATCGCCAAGGTACGCCATTAATTGAAATTGTTACCGAAGCAGATATTCGTTCCCCTAAAGAGGCCCACGCCTTTCTAGAAGCCTTACGGGAGAGAATAATGTATACAGGCGTTTCGGATGTGAAAATGGAAGAGGGCTCTTTACGCTGCGATGGTAATATTTCAATTCGACCTTTTGGCCAAGAAGCTTTCGGGACAAAAACTGAAATCAAGAACTTAAATTCCTTTAATTATGTTCGCAAAGGTTTAGAGTTTGAAGAAAAACGTCAGGAAAATATTTTAAGATCTGGTGGTATCATTTATCAAGAAACACGTCGTTATGACGAGAAAACAGGACAAACGATTCTAATGCGTACTAAAGAGGGGGCGGCAGATTACCGCTACTTCCCTGAACCAGATCTACCACCGGTAACTATTTCACAAGAATGGATTGATCAAGTCCAGCAAACGATGCCAGAAATGCCAGAAGTGCGTCGTAAAAAGTATGTTGAGAATTATCAGCTTCCGGAATACGATGCCATGGTCTTAACCCTTCAAAAGGAAATGTCAGATTTCTTTGAAGAAACTATTCAAGAAGGAGCAGATGCAAAGCAAGCTTCCAACTGGTTAATGGGAGAAGTATCTGCTTATCTAAATGCACAACAGCTTGAGCTTTCTCAAACAGCTTTAACTCCTAAGAATTTAGCAGAAATGATCCAACTAATTGATAAAGGAACAATTTCTTCCAAAATTGCCAAAAAACTCTTCAAAATATTAGCTCAAGAAGGGGGCAACGCTAAAGAAATTGTTGAAGCTCAAGGAATTGCTCAACTTTCAGATCCAGCCCAATTGAAACCTTTGATTGAAGATATTATTGAAAATAATCCACAATCCGTTGAAGACTATAAGAATGGAAAAGATCGAGCTGTTGGATTTTTTGTAGGACAAGTTATGAAAAAAACTAAAGGTCAAGCAAACCCCCAAGTCGTTAATGAGTTAATCCTTGAAAAATTGCAAACAATGTAGCTATAAGGAATCATAAACGAGACAAGTGAAAACCGACATTTGTGTCGTTTTTACTGGATTCAAACAATTATAAGAAAAGCCATTTATAAAAGAAGATAGGAAGTGTAAAAATGAAAAATATCATATCGTCATTATTAATGACAATCGTCGGAACATTCTTAGTCGCATTAGCTATCAACTTAGTATCTTTACCGAACGAGTTGGGAGATGGCGGAGTTACTGGTTTTACCCTCTTTCTTCACTATACTCTAAACTTTGATATTCCTAAGACCGCCTTCGTTTTAAACGTGATTATTCTGATTATTGGTTGGAAATTATTGAGTAAAATGACGATTGTTTATACGCTCTTATCAATTGCTGCACTTTCGTTTTTTTTAAAAGTCGTTCAGCCTACCCCTTTCATTCCAGATAACCAATTAGTTGCTCCTTTAGTATCAGGGGTAATTATGGGAACAGGATTGGGAATTGTCATTCGTGGCGGTGGATCAACCGGAGGTACAGATATTCTTGCTTTAATTTTGAATAAGTATGTTGGAATTAGCGTTTCAAATGCTTTACTAATATTTGATGGAGTGATTATTTCCTTATTATTTTTTGCGATTGGTCTAGAAAAAGGCGCTATTTCCATTGTTGGGATTCTCCTGTATAGCCGAATCTTAAACTTCTGGGTTACAGGTTACAATCCTAAAAATGCACTGTTTGTTATTTCAGAAAAACATGAAGAAATTGGTAATGAAATTATGGATAAAGTTAAGCGCGGGGTTACTATCTTCTCTGGTTATGGCTTCTACTCAAAGGCTCAACGACAAATATTATATGTGGTGGTTTCCAATCGTCAGCTAATGGCGGTTAAAAAGATTGTTCATAATATTGACCCTAAAGCATTTATTGCGGTTAACGATGTTCAACAAGTGGATGGTGAAGGCTTTACCTTCTTACGTGAACCTGAAGAAATGACTTTAGAGACTGACGAAAGTATTTTAAATACAAATGGCTAATATAATGCTTTCTATTTCTTAAGAATAATTATAAAAACCTTGCATGATTTGGCACTGCACCCCATAAATGGGACAGAATAAAGAACACCTTTGTTAGGCTGTTTGTTGTCGGTATTGAACCGGTGACACCTAGCCTAATTTTTGTTGAACTCGCTTATGATTAACAGTTTTTTCTGTTTCTAAGTTGATTAAATGGGTGATTTTACGGTAACCATAGGTGAAAGGCTGTTTCTTACATAATTGTCCAATTTTAATTTTCCCTTCATTTTCTAGGTTAGCATTTATACGAACTTTCCAACGATAATAAGTAGATCGAGCGATCCCTTAGCAGGAGAGGATTAAATTCACCGAAACATGTGCTTTTAAACTTTCAACCGTTTCGACGACTACTTTTGGTACCCACTCCTCTTCAACTCTTTGTGTTTTTTAGGACATCCATCGCTGCTTGATGACGTTTTAATTTGATTTTGAGTGGATCTATCTCGCTAAGTTCTTCTAGTCCTTTGCCATAAGTCTATTCTTTACCTCCAGCTTGATTGAAGCGCTAGGTTTGACCTTAACGATCCCAACGCCAGCAAGTTTTTACTTGAGATGTGTTCTTAATGTTTAATTCATCCATTATTTGTTTATTAGTCCGGCTTTCATTTTTCAATTCAATACATTTCCATTTTGTTTCTGCAGAATAAGCTAGGTGATTAACCCTAATCAAACACCTCCATTAAATTCATTTCACACGAATTCAACGGAGGTGTTTTTATGTTTGTCTCACTATTCGGGGTCAGTGCCAATTATGCAAGGTTTTTCTTATCAGTTATTAGAATCATTAAGAAATTCGAGAATTCGTTTTGAGGTCGGACGGGAAATGCCCAATCTACGCAGAGTGTCTACATCAGATTCTTTAATTTTTTGTAATGATTTAAAGTGTTTTAAAAGTTTAGAGCGTGTAGCCGGGCCAACTCCTGGTATAGTATCTAAAATAGAAGCCACCTGACTCTTAGCACGTACTTTTCGGTGATAAGATATTGCATACCGATGAACTTCTTCTTGCACTCTTTGAATAAAGTGGAAGGCTTGGGAACGCGGATCAAGGTCGACTATCTTTTCAGTGTAACCTTCCAGTAAGGAGGCCGTCTTGTGTTTATCATTTTTAACCATACCGACTACGGGGATAGCTAATCCTAACTCATTTTCCAAGACATCTCTAGCGGCTCTTACTTGTATAATCCCTCCATCCATCAAAATTAAATCAGGTAATGGTTTATTTTCTTTGAGCAAGCGAGTGTAACGACGCCTGATTACTTCTTGAGAATGAGCAAATTCATTGGCTCCATCTCCACTCTTAATCTTAAATTTACGGTAATTTTTGCGATCTGGTTTACCCTCTTGATAAACAACCATCCCCGAGACCGTATGAACACCTTGGATATGTGAGTGGTCAAATGCTTCAATATGATTAGCCTGTTCAATTTGAAGGGCCTCTGCTAACTCTTCGATGGCGCCCAGCGTTTTACGTGTGCTAGCTTCAATTAAGCGGAATTTCTCATCTAAAGCTAATTTAGCATTTTTTTCACACAAATCGAGCATTGCCTTTTTCTTTCCTCTAAGAGGTGTTTGAACAGGAATTTCAAAGACTTCTTCTAAAACCTCTTGATCAACAGAAGCAGGGACTAAGATAGCTTTTGGAATAACATTATATTGCTCTTTATAGAAGCGAGCAATATAAGTTGTTAGTTCATGATCTGGTTCTTTTTCACCATAACTAGGAAAAAGAGCAGCTTTACGTTTAAGAATAGAACCCTGTCTTAACATAAAGGTTTGTATAGATATCCATCCCCTATCATAATAGAAATTAAAGACATCCATATTATCATAATCTTGACTCATAATAGCTTGTCTTTCAACGGTTGTCTCAATATATTCAATCTGATCGCGTAAATCAGCAGCTTGTTCAAATTCTAGCTTATCAGCTGCTTCAGACATCTTGCGCTTCAAGTCGTTTTTAATTGGACCGACTTCACCATTAAAGAAACGTTTAATCCGATTAATTTGCTTTTGGTAGGTTTCTTTTGAAACGGGATGATCACAACAACCAATACACTGTCCCAAATGGTAGTAAAAGCAAGCGCGCTTTTCATTTTTACCACAACGTCTTAGAGGATAAATTTTATGTAATAATTGTTGAGTGGCTGTAGCGGCTTGTACGTTTGGAAAAGGTCCAAAATAATGTCCGCCATCCTTAAGAACTCGATTGGTAATAATTAATTGAGGGTCCTTTTCATTAGTTATTTTTAAATAAGGATACATACTGCCATCTTTAAGTTTTATATTGTATTGCGGCTTGTATTGTTGAATCAAATTAATTTCAAGGATCAAAGCTTCTTTGTTAGAATTGGTAACAATTGTTTCAAAATGATGAATCTCAGAAACCAGTTTTGCTGTTTTACTATCATGGGCTCCTCTGAAATAAGATCGCACGCGGTTTTTTAAGTTTTTAGCTTTACCCACATAAATAATTTTATCATTAGCATCTTTCATTAAGTAGCATCCGGGCAATTCAGGTAATAAAGGGAGTCTTTGTTCAATATTATGTCGTATTTCTTCAGGGCTTTCTTTAGGCAAGGATGGGTCTCCTTTCTAGAGTTTTTTTTGATTAGGGAGTTGTTGGATTACTTTTTCATATGAGCGGGGGACTCTTTTTTCAATAAGATATTTTTCAGTAATAAATTGCTTTTTATTGTTAAAGTGTCCGTATATAAGAATCTGATCTCCCACCATAACCTCATACATAAAAGTTAAAGCTTTACGGGCAATCAAAGCAGTAAATTCTTGGTTTATTAAGTCAATAGGATTTAATGGATGCTTGATTAGTTTCAATTTAAATAAGACCAATGTCGGATCACTGGCCTTAATTAATTTTTGATAAATGACGATCCCTTTATATTGAAATTTCTTAGTCATTTGGATGCTCCTTAAATTCACTTAGATATAGTATAGCAAAAGCAGTCAAAAAAGTTTATTTTTAAATCGTTTTCAGCATATTCACGCTGTGTTATAATAAAAATAATAAATAAAAAAGGATGTGGAAGCATGAAATTCAATGAATTCGAATATAAAAGACCAGATATGTCTCTTTTAAAACAGTCATTCCAACAGCAAATTGAGGGAATCAAAAAAGCTGAATCGGCTGAGGATGCACTTGCAGCGGTTAAGGCCATTCAAGACATTCAAAGAGATATTGAAACGAATTCAACATTAACTTCAATTCGTCATTCAGTGGATACCCGTGATCAATTCTATTCAGATGAAACGGATTTCTGGGATGAAAACTCACCCCTTATTAGTGAGTGGGAAAGTGACTATTATCGAGCTACACTTGGCTCACCTTATCGTAAAGAATTAGAAGAAGAACTACCTCACACTTTCTTTAAGTTAGCAGAAAATCATTTGAAAATCTTTTCTCCAGAAATTATACCGCTATTACAAAAGGAAAATCGTTTGGTATCAGAGTATGGTAAGTTAAAAGCTTCTGCTGAAATTGAGTATAAAGGTGAAATTTATAACTTATCAAGTATTGGCGCCTTTACTCAAGATGCTGATCGAAAAGTACGTAAAGAAACTTCTGAGTTAATTACTGATTGGTATTTAGAACGCCAAGATGAGTTTGATCGTATTTATGATCAATTAGTTAAAACGCGTCACGAAATTGCAACAAAGCTAGGTTTTAAAGATTTTGTTGAAGTGGGTTATGCGCGTATGGCACGTTTAGACTATGACCGTAAGGACGTTGAAGTCTATCGCAAAGAAGTGCAAAAACATGTCGTACCTTTAGCTGAGAAACTATTTGAACGTCAGCGTGAACGTCTAGGTTTGGATAAGCTAGCCTTTTATGACTTAGGTCTAACTTTCCCTACAGGCAATGCCAAACCTGAAGGAAGTCCAGAAGAGATTGTTGCTAAAGGTGTTGAAATGTACCATGAATTATCACCAGAAACAGGTGAGTTCATTGACTTATTAATTGAATACGATGTTTTAGATTTAGAGTCTAAACCAGGTAAAGATACAGGTGGTTATTGTACGTATCTACCAAATTACAAGACGCCTTATATTTTTGCCAACTTTAATGGTACATCACACGACGTTGAAGTATTGACTCACGAGGCAGGCCATGCCTTCCAAGTTTATAATTCAAGATGGATTCAAACCCCTGAAGCTGTATGGCCAACTTTAGAGTCTTGTGAGATTCATTCAATGTCAATGGAATTTTTAACTTGGCCATGGATGAAAAACTTCTTTGGTGATAGCATTGAGAAGTTTAAGTATCAACATTTAGCTGGAGCTGTTCAATTTATTCCTTATGGTGTTTGTGTGGACCACTTCCAACATGAAGTATATGAAAATCCAAACATGACACCAGAAGAACGTCGTCAAACTTGGAGAAAATTAGAAAAAATTTACAACCCTTGGATTGATTACCAAGGCAATGAGTTCTATGAAAATGGAGGCTGGTGGTTCAAACAATTGCACATCTTCACTATGCCTTTCTATTATATTGATTATACTTTGGCTCAAGTATGTGCTTTCCAATTCTGGAAACGTAGCCAAGTAGATCATGATCCAAAAGCTTGGGAAGATTATTTGAATATTTGTAAGGTTGGGGGAACTCAGACTTTCACAGAAATTATTGCAACAGGGAACTTGAAGTCACCATTTGAACCTGGCAATCTTGCGGATACTTTAGCAAGTATAGAGGCCTACCTCGACCAAGTCGATGAAGAAACTTTAAGAAAATAATGGTGATCCTAAAGGAGCGTTTGTCATGTTGAACTATGCGACGATCGGTAGCTCATGGATTACTGAGCAAATGATGAATGCGGCTCGGTTAACACAGCGTTACCATCTCACAGCGGTTTATTCACGTTATCTTGACTCGGCTAAACAGCTTGCACAAAAACATGATGCCGATTATTTTACCAATGAATTAAATAATATTCTCTATGATCCTAAAATCGAAGTGATTTATATCGCTAGTCCTAACTCCTTTCATTTTCAGCAGGCTATCCAAGCTGTAAAAGCAAAAAAGCATGTAATTATTGAAAAACCTATGGTAACCTCCTCGGCTCAATGGCATGAGCTCTATTCACTCGCTGACGAAGTCGGAGTTTATGTATTTGAAGCGGCAATGCACTATCATAGTCGAAATTATAGTCGTTTGAAGCCTTTAATTAAACATAAAATGAAAGAGTTGGACAGTCCTTTATATGGTGCTAACTTTAATATGGGACAATACTCTTCTCGCTATGAAACTTACTTAGAATCCAAAGAAAAGGGTTGGCAAGTTCCGAATGTTTTTAATGCTGATTTTCATGGTGGTTCCTTGATGGATTTAGGTGTCTATCCTTTATACATAGCGCTCGACTTATTTGGTCTTCCTGAATCTGTTTACTATCATGCGATAGATGATGGACGACAAGTTGATTTGTTTGGTACAGTCATTTTAAAGTATGCTCAAACACAAGTTTCAATCTTTTTGTCCAAGACTGTTCATTCTTTGATGCCGAGTGAAATTTATATTGGCCAAGAAACTTTTATCATTAATGATATCTCACGCTTAACCAAGGTGAGTTTAGTTAACACAGAGGGTAAGAAGGCCCAAATCATAGATTATTTACCAGCTAATCCAATGTTTGATGAGTTATTAAGCTTTTCAGATATGATCCTTGAAGAAAAAACAATTCATCAAGAAATATTGTATGAGAACTGGAGACAATTATCCTTGCAAGTGGTTCAAGTTCTTGAGTTATTACGTCAGTCAGCTAAACTATTATAAGACCCTTGAACGGTTAGAAGTCAATGACTTTTAGCCGTTCTTTCATGAAGAAGGAGATTGTATGAAGGAATTATCAAATACACAATTAAAAAAACACTGGCAAGAAAAACATTTTTCCGAGGCAACACCTATTCAAAAACAAGTCTATCCCTACCTTAAAAATGAAGAGCCGGTTGTAGCTATTTCGCCAACTGGTACGGGAAAAACACTGGCCTATTTGCTTCCTATCCTAGAAAAGATTGAAGTAAACCAACATCTACAAGCCATCATATTTGCCCCTACTCAAGAATTAGCTCAGCAGATTTTTTTAGTGGTGGATGAATGGAGCCGATTACTTGGAATGACTTCTATGAGTATTGTTGGCGGTGCTAATGTCAAAAGACAAATTGAAAAATTAAAAAATAAACCGGAGCTTATTGTGGCAACTCCTGGACGTTTTAATGAGTTACTAAAGCAAACATCTAAACTGAAGGTTCACACGGTTAAATGGATTGTCTATGATGAAGCAGACTATCTTTTTTCAAAAGGTGAGCAGCAAATAGCAGACATTGAAATGATTGAGAAACACCTCATGAGAGATATTAAACGCTATTATTTTTCAGCTACTAAAAGTAAAGATTTTCTTGATTATTTACAAGCAAAAAATTATGAATATGATCGTTTAGAAATTTCAATGCATTCAGCCAATATGCAAACTGAACATTTGTACCTAGAAGTTAACAATCGACAAAAAACAAATATGTTAAAACGTTTGGCTCAAATTGAAAGCATGCAAGCGATTGTCTTTTTTGATCAAATTAGTGAGTTAGAAAGAGCTGCTGCAAAAATGATTTTTGAAAATTTATCCATATCTGTACTTCATAGTCAATTAACCAATCGAGAAAG
Organism: Facklamia sp. P13064; assembly: GCF_050409425.1. Taxonomy (NCBI): domain Bacteria; kingdom Bacillati; phylum Bacillota; class Bacilli; order Lactobacillales; family Aerococcaceae; genus Facklamia; species Facklamia sp. P13064. The sequence goes on from NZ_JBNUPM010000005.1 coordinate 27,820, forward strand.
ACAAATGGCCTTAGAACAGTTTAGACAGCAAAAAACAATCTATTTATTAACGACGGATTTAGCTTCTAGAGGACTTGATATAGAAGGAATACCTTATGTTATTCATTATCATCCAGCACGAGATGTGCGTACTTATTATCATCGTTCAGGAAGAACTGGACGCATGGGGAATGAGGGATGTGCTATTTCACTGGTCAATCAACAAGAAGCTATAGACCTAAAAAATATGCTTGATGACAGTAGTATTCACTTAGAAGAAAGAGTGCTTTATGATCGTAAATTATTAAATGAATGGCCTGAGGAGGAAGAAATAAAACGGTCTAGTAAACGAATAACTAAGAGTAAATCACATCCAAAAAAACCAAAAACAGCAGTCAAAGCTAAAAAGAAAAATCGTAAGCGTAATACTAAAAACATTGGGAAACCGCGCAAAAGGGAAAAATAAAAGCTTTACCTAAATTTTACAATAAATTTACAGTATCTTTTTATCATTGCGTTATAATAATTATTAAGATAGGACATTAAGGTAAAGGAGAAGTGAAATGAGAATTTTAATAGCAACAGAAACATTTGTACCTGCTACAGATGGTATCTGTACACGCCTTGCTCATATGACAATTGCTATGAAGGACTTGGGTCATGAAATAATTGTCGTATCACCTGATTTAGGAATTACTGAGTATAAGGGTGTAGAAGTGATACCGATGGATTCTTTTAACTTTCCTTTATACAAATCACGTCCTTGGGGTTTACCTTCTCGCAAAATGAAAACAATTATTCAAAATTTTAAACCTGATATTATTCATGCAGTCAATCCGTTTTTCATGGTAACTTCTGCTGTTAAATATGCTAAGCAATTGGGAATTCCTTTATTAGCTTCCTACCATACACACTTGCCTGATTATCTTGATTCCTATAATTTACCGCTCTTGAAACCAATTCTATGGGATTATATTCGCTTTTGGCATAATGACGCTGATTTAAATGTTACTGTTTCAGAAAGTTTAAAAGTAGAATTAATCCAACAGGGGATAGCTGCTGAAGGAGTTATGCCGCGTGGTATTGACCTTAAAAAGAGGCATCCTAAGTTTTTTGATCAGAATTTATATAACAAATGGACTTTTGGATTAGATAATCAAAAACTACTAGTCTATGTTGGACGACTTGCTGCTGAAAAAGATTTAGATCATTTATTACCAATCCTTTCTTACCGAGAGGATATCTGTTTAGCAATTGTTGGGGATGGTCCAGAGCGCCAACATTTAGAAGAATTATTTACAGGCACAAAAACGACCTTCACTGGCTTTTTAACTGGAGAAGACTTGTCTAAGGCATATGCAACAGGAGACGCCTTTATATTCCCATCTGTTTCAGAAACTTTTGGCTTAGTTATTTCAGAATCGATGGCTTCAGGAGTTCCGGTAATCGCTGCTGAAAATGGTCCTACCCTAGAACAAATTACTCCCAACCAAACAGGAATGATTTATCAATCAGGGAATATAAAGTCATTAATGGAAGCTTTAAAGATTTTAGATAATCCTTTAAAGCTTAAGAAAATGGGGTTAAGAGCCCGTCGAGAAGCTGAAAAATATTCATGGAAAAACGCCACCAGCATGCTGTTAAATTATTATGAAGAAACAATTCATCTTAGTTCTCAAAAACTCTCACATCTTAGTAAATTAGTAAATCAATAAAAGAGCAGCTCATCAAACGCTTAATAGGGTAAGGACAAAACAAAGGATTCGCAAAATGTAGTAATTTGTTATATAATTTATATAGAAATGAAAGAAAGAAGGTATAATTATGGGACTTATTATGACTTTAATTGTTGGAGGAATCATTGGATGGTTAGCAGGTATGGTTCTAGGTAAAGATATTCCTGGGGGAGTTATTGGAAATATCATTGCTGGTATCATCGGTTCATGGATAGGTGGTCAATTCTTCTCTAATTTTGGCCCTGTAGTATCTGGCATTGCTATTTTCCCATCATTAATTGGAGCGATTATTCTGATTGCAGTAGTATCCTTTGTCTTAAAGAAAACAAGATAAGTTGATTAGCTTAACACTTAGGCGGGTTCATTGAACCTGCCTTTTTTCTTTATTTACTGATATTCTTATTTGGGAGGAAATGACATGGTGGAAAAACTGACGTCTTATACTCAAACATTTAAAATAAATACTGATTGGTTTATCGATCCAGAAAATAAAAGTAATAATTTTACTAAACTATTAGAAGCTGTTCTGGAAACTTCCACAAGGCATGATCAAGTTAATCAATTTGATCAAACTGACTCTATTTTGGGGCAGGATGAAAGTTGGGTAATTACGCAAAACATCTGCATGATCAATCAACTGCCTCAATATGGTGATACGATTGAAGTTCAGACTAAGATTATTCAGGCCAACCGATTTTTATTAGAGCGGTGGTTCGAGATAAGGTCTAAAGATCATCTTTTGTTAGAATGTCAGATGCAATTCGCGGTGATTAATTTAAAAACTAGGAAAATGGTCCGTATTGCTCATAAAAAGTTAGAAGAATTACAACTTATTGACCACCAACAAGAGGTTAAGAAAATAAAGCTTAATTTTCCTGACGATATAACTCTTTGGAAAGAAAAAGACCAAGCTATAACAAATCAAGATATTGATTTTAATCATCATGTCAATAATCTTGTTTATATAAATTGGTCCATTGGTAGTCTTCCTTCTTGGTTACAAAATAATTATGACATAAAAAACTTAGCGATTAAGTATGGTCGAGAGTTGCTTAGAGAGCATCAAGTTAAAATTCTTACAGAGGCTAATGTCAAATTAGAGACTCAAACTGATGCTAAAAAAATAATAACTTATCAAACTATTTATAATGCTACTAATCAGCAAGAAGCGGCTCGGATTGAAATCGAATGGCTGGAAAAAGAGCTGTAATTCGTTATAATAGATTCGATAATGAAATTAGAAAGAAGGCTATTAATGATCACACTTAAATCTGAAAGAGAAATTCAAGCCATGAAAGAATCAGGAAAAATCCTTTCTGATATTCATGTAGCATTACGGGATTTTATAAAAGCGGGGCTAACTACTAAACAAATCGATCAATTTGTTCAAAATAAAATTGAAGCAGCTGGAGCTGTCGCTGCCCAAATCGGCTACGAAGGTTATAAATTTGCTACTTGCACCAGTGTTAATGACGAGATATGTCACGGATTCCCATCTAATCGTAGCTTAAAAGCTGGTGATATAATAAAGGTAGACTTCTGTGTAGATTTTAATGGAGCTATCTCTGATTCTTGTTGGTGTTATGCGGTAGGTAAAATTAGTCCAGAGCATAAGCGATTAATGGAGGTTACCAAGGAAGCATTATATCGCGGGATTGAACAAGCTAGACCTGGGAATCGTATAGGGGATATTGGACATGCTATTCAAACATATGTGGAAAAAGAGGGCTTTGGTGTAGTTCGCGACTTTATTGGTCACGGTATTGGTCCTACTATCCATGAAGAACCAGCTGTTCCTCACTATGGTATAAAAGGCAAGGGACTTCGATTAAAAGAAGGTATGACAATTACCATTGAACCAATGGTAACCACAGGAGATTGGAAAATGAAGATGGATACCAACGGTTGGACGGCCAGAACCCGAGACGGAGGATACTGTGCCCAGTACGAGCATTCATTAGCTATTGGACCAGACGGACCTATTTTATTGACTCAACAGGAAAATGAAATATAATTTAATTGTTTAAAAATAAAAACAAGGGGTTGGAACAAAAGCCCTGAATAATTAAAGAAAGTTCGGTAAACGGTACAATCGTTAATCGGACTTTTTCTTTAACAATATAAACATAGAAAACGTTTCCTACTATAATAGTAGGAAACACAAAACTATTTAGGAGGGGCTTTCTATGTAGCAACAGTGTATTATGAATTAAACTTGCTTGCCTTTGATAAGATCCATTACTAAGCGAGCTCTACGAACAGATTCCAGAAGCAAATATTCGCCCACTTGAACTTGCCGATGGGCGACCTGTTTATCATCCTCGTGTCTTACTTAAAGTATTGTTATTTGCTTGTTCTAAAGGCAATTTTTCAGGCCGTCGTCTCAAAAAGCATCACCGAAAAACTGCCTAGGATTTTATTCCTAGTAAAGAAAAAAACACCACTTGTCAAGCACATCAACGGTCGCAATAGCTTTTCTAAGACCGATGTCGAGCGAATATTTATGGCCAATAATCTACGTCAATACGCAAAGTAGCGAGCCCAGATTGGAAAGTAACTTTCCAATCTGGGCTCGCTGTAAATTTTGAGGCAGGGCTGAGCAGCCCTTTTGTTCCAGCCCCTTGTTTTTATGATTGAAGCCTTTAGGAAATAATTGATTGATAGAGTTTTTCATAGCGGCTAATTATTTCATCCCATTTGAAGGGGTTGATTGCTTCTAAAGCATCTTGAGACAAACGTTCATAATGGTTTAAAATATAAAGAATTGCTTGATCGAAAGCTGTTTGATCAAATCGATCTACAGAAACGCCTACATGGTAATTTTTAAAAAATGAATCGAATCCTTCGTTTTGAGTATAGATTACTGGCAAACCTTGACTCATTGCTTCTGGATAGACTAATCCAAAGGTTTCAGGGAAAGATAGTAGGGCGAAAAGATCCATTGAACGATATAAACTGACCATTTCAGCTTTGTTTAAAGCGCCGTGGTAGGTAATATGATCCATTGCTTGCAATTGCTTGAGAATTTTAGCATCCCAATTGGGACCAGCAATATGTAACTCCGCTGCTTGGTATTTTTTTGAAAAGTGTTCGATCATTTTAGCTAATTCAACAAAACGTTTACCAGAAGATACTTTACCAGCGGTTACAATACGCAGTGGCTGATGACAAATAAATTTCTTTTCATTGAAGCGATTGTTATGCCAATAATCATCAATGCCGTTAGCAATGACCTGGCTTTTACCTTTAAGATTATCCAATTCTTTAGTGGGTATAAAGCGATTAAAAACCTGTTGGTAAGTATTTTGTGAAATAAAGATAATCTGCTTGGCATCGCGCATAATATCTAAGCCCACATTTCGCATCCATGGCATTTTTTCAAAAAAAGTATGTAGGTCCGCATTGCGTACAGCAACAATATAGGGGACATGATATTTAAGATAAACTTGTCTAGCTAACCAACCATTTGAAAAGAGTGAGTGTGCATGAGTAAGATCAAAGCTATCTAAACTGTATGATTCTTTTAAATCTTGCCAAATCTTATGGTGTTTAAGTGGAAAAAACCAGCGCATCCATTGATCGTGATTTCTAGATAGATTTAAGTAATCTCCACTAGCTGCTACTCTTTCTTGAGGGAATTGATGCGAAATGGGGACATAAACTTTTAATTTATGTCCCTGCTTTACTTGACGATCATAGACTTGTTTAAATAAACCAGAAGTTGAGAAATAGGAATTAATATGTAAAATATCCATATTATCTACTCTTGCCCTTCTTCGATTAGGGCTTCTAATGAAGAAAGTCGATTTTCTAAATCTTCAACTTTTTGATTCATGGCAGCTTGACTGCCTTCATATTCTTTCGTTGTTGGAATAGAGAAAGCTTTTACAGACAGATAAACAAGTAAGAAGAAAATAATGATGCCGATGATTAGAAGCGGCCAACCGGTTCGGTCTACCCGTCGATCTATTTCTTCAATGTGTTTGGTTATTTCTTCTTCAAAATTTGTGTTAAAGTTTGAAGGGGTTACCATCCTTAACACCTCCTTCTAAAGTGATTAAAATGCCCATTCACCTTTACGGAAGATCGGGGTAACAGTACCATCTACTGAGATTCCATCAACATTCATTTCCGCATTTCCTACCATAAAGTCCACGTGAACATTCGAGCGATTAAGTCCCACTTCCTCTAGCTCTTTTTGGCTCATTTTAGCACCATTTTTTACAGAAGTAGCGTAGGCTTGTCCTAATGCGATGTGGTTAGAAGCATTTTCGTCAAATAGAGTATTGAAGAAGATAATGCCTGATTGAGAAATTGGTGATTGATGCGGAACAAGCGCTACTTCACCTAAGGAATCAGAACCCTCATTTTCTTCTACCAGTTGACGTAAGGTTTCTTCACCTTCTTTGGCTGATACTTCGGTAACTTTACCGTCTTTGAAAGTGAATTTCATTTCATCAATTATAGTTCCACCATAAGCTAATGGTTTAGAAGAAGAAATATAGCCCTCTGCACGTCTTGAATCTGGAGCTGTAAAGACTTCTTCTGTAGGCATGTTAGCAATAAAGACTTCGCCTTTTTCATTAAGTGATCCGGCACTTTCCCAGACATGGTTTTTAGGTAAGCCGACAGTGAAATCAGTTCCAGGTCCTGTATAATGCAACTGATCGAATTGTTGTTCATTAAGGAAGCGTGCTTTTTCGCTAAGACGTTCTTCATGTTCATCCCAAGCTTTAATTGGGTCTTCTTCATAAATACGTGTTGTTTTAAAAATTTGATCCCATAAAGCGTCTACTTGTTCTTCAGAAGTTTTTAGTTCAGGGAAAACAAGAGCAGCCCACTCTTTACCTGCACCTGCAACAACTAACCATGAAACAAGATTTGATTGTGTCGCAATACGTACATCTTTCATAGCTTGAGAAGAAGCACGGTTTGCTGCGTTTATTTTTGCAGGATCAATTCCTTTAAGAACATTTGGATCACTTGAACGTAGTGAGATACGTTTAGCTCTTTTTTCTACAAAGTAATTGCCTTCATCAATTATAAATTGCGGAATATCGGTCAGTGTTTCTTCAGATTGATGGGTAAAATGAAGACGAGTTAATGTATCGTCTGCCCAATTTACTTTAACAAACTTAGCACCTGCTTTGTAAGCAGCTTCAGTCACTAAGCGAACTAATGGGGCTTGATCAAGATCAGCGAAAATTAAAATATAATCTTCTTTACTAACTGCAATTCCTTTATTGACGATTAAGTTTGCATATTTTTCAAGAAGTTGATCAAAATTTTTTAAAGTCATAGTATACCTCTTTCCTTATTGATTTAATTTTTCAGCAATACCATCAGCTAAAGCTTGAAGACGTTCAATATCCTCACCTTCGGCATTTAAGTTAATTTTACATGATGGGCCACCAGCTTGAGCGCCTACTTTTAAAAATTGTTTTTCAAAGTGATCGACAGCACCACAAAAGACTTCATAGTAAGTATCGCCTGAACCAAAAACACCAAAGACTTTATCTGATAGATCTAATTCACCCAAATCATCGTAAAAATCTAGCATTTCGTCTGGTAGTACTCCATCGACTCCGTAAGTATAAGAACCGATTAATACAGCATCATATTCTAAAAAGTCTTCTGCATCTGCTTGCATGACTTCAACCACATCAGTAGTGATACCGTGAGCTTCAAGACGCTCAGCAATAATATCAGCCATTTCTTCGGTATTTCCAGTAAGACTTGCAAAAATGATTAATGCCTCTGCCATTATATTCCCCCTTAAGGTTAAGTTGTTTTAAACCTTGTGTTATTATATCAAACTTCATAGCAATTGTGGACCTCAATTCCTATTAGGTTAAGAAGTAGGAGTAAATTTTGGAAGAAATTATGAAGAATGAATCTAGCTAGATTTGTTATGCTATAATTAATCAGAATATAAATAAGCTAAGGATGGAGGCTATATATGTCAATCTTAGTTACAGGAGGAACTGGATATATCGGCAGTCATACAGTTATTGAACTATTAAACAATGATCAAGAAGTAATCGTTGTCGATAATTTTTCAAATTCAAAACCAGAGGTTTTAAATCGTATTCATACAATTACTGGTAAAAACGTTACTTTTTATCAAACTAACATTGAAGATAAACAGGCAATGGCTCAAATTTTTAAAAATCATCCTGTTGATTTAGTCATTCATTTTGCTGGCTATAAGGCTGTTGGTGAATCTGTTGAAAAACCTTTAAAGTATTATCATAATAATCTTAGTGGTACAATTACCTTGCTCGAAGTCATGCAGGAAAACCAAGTCAAAAATATTATTTTCTCATCTTCAGCAACTGTTTATGGTGAGGCACATAAAGCGCCATTTGATGAATCAATGCCGACGGGTGAGGCTAGTAATCCTTATGGTTATACAAAATTAGTCTTAGAAAAAATATTGCAAGACTTATCGTATTCTGATTCTGAGTGGTCGGTGACTTTATTACGTTATTTTAATCCTATTGGAGCACATCATTCTGGCTTGATTGGTGAAGATCCTCAGGGAATTCCTAATAATTTAATGCCATATATTACTCAAGTAGCAATCGGTAAGCGCCGTGAATTGCAAGTGTTTGGTAATGATTATCCAACACACGATGGAACAGGTGTGCGTGATTATATTCATGTAGTAGATCTTGCACAAGGTCATCAAAAAGCGATTAGCCACAATCTAAAAAATAAAGGTGTCGCAATATTTAATCTGGGGACCGGTCAAGGTTATTCTGTCCTAGATTTAATTAGGGCATTTGAAAAAGCCAATCAAGTCCAAATACCTTATCAAATCGTGGATCGTCGGCCAGGGGATATCGCGATTGCCTATGCCAATCCTGAAAGGGCTAATCAAGAGTTGAATTGGAAGGCTCAAAAAAACTTATATGCCATGTGTTTAGATTCATGGAATTGGCAGAAAAAAAATCCTGAAGGATTTTAATGATAAATTGAACGGAGGAAGCATATGTTTCCAGAACAGAAATCAGACAAACGTCCTTTTTTTTCAAAAAGACTTTTGGTCTTTTTTCTTGTAATGATTCTTTTAGTTTTTTCTACTTTTCTCTTTTTTGGCTATCTGGATGATTTGAAAAATTCTTTCCAAGGCACCTTTGTCCATAATCCTTCTGAATGGCAATACTATACTATTGGACAAGAATTACTAGAAAAAAAAGATAGGTCTTTTGAAGACTTAGCAAAAGATGGCATCGAGCTCTTAGTTTTGAGCTATGATTACAGTCAAGCAGGCCGAATTGGGGAGAAAAGAATTAAAGAATTAACTTATTATTTATGGGATTTTAATCAAGAAAAGATAGTCCAAGTCAACATCGATCCACAATTAGATTTATTTATATCAGATACTAAAATGTCAAAAACAATCAGAGAATATGGTTTAAAGCAAGGAGAGTTAGCTTTAGTTGAACAATTGACTCAATCATATAATTTGCCCATTGATTTTTTAATTGTCTTAGATCTTGATAGGTTAGAAGAAGTTGCTAAAAAGAACTCTAATGGAGTATTATTCAAAAATATTAACAATGATGATCGGCAAGAACAAAAGACAAGTCAAATTATGGCTGACAATTTAATGGATTATCATCACTTTTTAAAACTAGCCAAAGAATTAAATCAAACGGATTACCTGGTAAAAAGTAACATTGGTTTTAACCATTTTTTAAAATTTACTCTCTACTATAATCTTCAAAAGGGTCAAAAAACTGAAACATTTGACCTATCTAGCACACAAACAAGAAGTGAAAGAGAAAGATTACTAGAATCCCTAAATTTAAATCAGTAGAAAGTCGTATAAGGAGGAAGCTTTTGCAAAAAATTAGAATCCTACATCTAATGTCATCTTTTGGAGGAGGCATTTCTACATTTATTCACAATTTAGCTAAAGAAGCTAGCAATCAAGAGATGGTTTTTGATGTAGCTACCTACAGTCAAGTGCCTGACTATTTTAAACAGACGATTGAAGAGACGGGTGGTCAGATTTATTTTCTGAATAACCCCAAAAAAACTTCTTGGCAATCCTTTAAGAATAGTTTTGCTAAAGCTTTTCAAGAGAATGCCTACCAAGTAGTTTATAGTCATATTGCAGGTTACCGTTCAGTCATTTATTATTATTTAGCCCATCAATTCCAAAAGGATACGCCCTTTGATTTCTATATTCATGGGCATTACCGTTATGACAAAAATCCAGCTTTAAAAAATAAATTGATGCAAGTTTTTGATGCGCAAGTCAATAGAAGATTGTCTCGTTTACCGATTGGATGTTCTCAACTTTCAATAGAAGAATTGTTTGCTTTGAAAGTTGGAGAATCCTCTGTGGTTATTCCAAATAGCATAGAGCCCAATGATTTCTTTATCGATTTTGAAAAGAAGCGAACAAGTCGTAAATATTGGCTAAGCAAATTCACTAAGAAAAGTAAACAAAGTCTAATAATTGGACAAGTGGGGCGTTTAACGGCAATTAAAAATCATCCTTTGACCTTAGAAGTCGTAGCTTATAGTAAAAAGCAGCATCATCCCTTGCGTTTAGTGATTGCTGGTGAGGGGGAAGATCGGGATTTTTTAGAAAAAGAGGTAGAAAAAAAAGAAATTGATGCCCAAGTTTTCTTTGCTGGCAGAATTAGTCCGGTTGCTAATTTATTAGCCGGTATCGATTTATTAATTATGCCCTCTTTTTCTGAAGGTTTTGGCACGGTAGCCATTGAAGCTCAAGCGGTAGGCATTCCCGTGCTTGCCAGCGATCAAATAAGTCAAGAAGTAGACTTGGGCTTGGGGTTGATTCAATTTTTATCTTTAAATTGTGAACCTAAAGAATGGTATCAAAGGCTGATTGAATTTTATCATCAAAGTTCAACTAAAATTCCCACTGATGAAGAACGATTTAGAAGTATACAAGCTAAGTCCCTTACTAATGAAGCTGCAGCCAAGCTGTATCGCCAGGTGTTAGATCATCAAGTGAGCCATTTTCGGATAGATTCGAGGTAATATATGAAACATTTTATGAAAAGATTAACAGGGTTTTCCTTAGGACCGATTATTGGTGCATTAATTTCACTGATTCAAATCCGCATTTTGACTCAGTTGTTAGTAGCAGACCAATATGGGGTTTCAGGATTGTATCGAAACTTAATCTTAAACATTCCTAATTTTCTTTATATTGGTCTCGATCAGGCTTTTTCTCGTGAATTTCATCAAGCTGCATCTAAAAAACATCTTTTTCAACAAGCAATTATTATCCCGATCGGGATGGGAATCCTTCTATCATTTGTTATGCTTGTTTTTAATCAGACCATTGCGAATTGGTTGTTTAGTGATCCTAACGCAGGCTATATTGTGATTTGGAGTACAATTTTACTTATTTCAATGATTATTGAACGCTTCGTACTCATTTCTATTCGTATGCAAGAAAAAGCAAAAGAATATTCTGGCTTTACCATTTTATTAAAGAGTTTAATTTTTGCAGTTTCCTTGTCTATAATTGCTTTGGGCATTCGCGATTTTCGTGTAGTGGTTTTTGGAATGATTTTTGGTCAACTTATAGGGGATAGTTTTCTTTTCTTACGTTATAGAGATTTGTTATCGTGGAATGATTTTGTTGTTGACTATGACCTTATAAAAAAATTATTATCTTTTGGTTTTCCGCTTATGATTGCAATGTCTCTTAATTCGGTGCTCAATACAATTGATAGCTTAATGCTTCGGTCTTTTTCTACCAAAAAAGAATTAGGGTTTTATGCTGCGGGCATCGCGATTGTCAATATGATTGGTATTTTAAAGACAGCATTTGCAACCTTTTGGGTTCCTACTGCCTATCGATGGCATGATGAAGGCAAGTCAATGAAGCATTATAAATTTATTTCAGACGCTGTTCTTTTTGTTTTAACGGGTATCTTTTTTGGGATTCTTGTATTTCGCCCCTTGATTATGATGATTTTAGGCGAGGACTATCGTTCTGTTCAGTATATTCTTGGCTTGCTCTGTTTTCCTCATATTATGTATACACTTTCTGAAACAACGACACTGGGAATTGTTTTTTCACGCAAGACCTATTTTAATACATTGGTTTCTTTATTGGCTTTGATTCCTAGTTTTTTTATTAATCTCTGGCTCACTCCAAGATGGGGAGCTTTAGGAGCAGCCACCGCGTCATCCGGAGCCTACATCATGTTTTATCTAGCTAGAACTTATTTTTCAAGTCGGACAGGCTTTTATTTCAAACAAAGTAAACATCTCATGTCCATTTGTTTAATGTTTATTGCTGCCTTCATTAACACTAGTGATTATGCTTATCGTTTGTCTGTAACATTTGGCTTAGCTTTGGTCTGTCTCATTATTCAGTTTTCGACCATCCAAGATGGTTATCAAATCTGGCGTAATCCTGAGAAATGGGATTTTAATTAATTGTTCGAAAAGAAAGAGTAAGAAAGGAGTGGCCCATGTTTCTATATTGTTTACTTTTAGTTACGAGTGTTTTTTTAGGTTCGCAAATTTTAGCCGTTGAAACGCCAATTGCTCAAATTACCCTTTACCGAATTCTTGCTCTTTTTTCTGTTCTGATTCTTGCTTGGCAAATTTTACAAAAAGATCGAAAGCTTTTATTGGTGTTACCCTCTGCTTCAACACGTATGCTTTTTTGTTTTTTAGCTTGGTGGTTAATTGCTTTAACAACAGGTCTTTGGGCTGAAAATTTTAAAGATTGGCTGCAAGTTTCATTTTTAATGACGGTTGGCATGGCATCAATTGTGGCTATTTATTTTTGGGTGGGTACTAAAAGACAGTGGTTTCGTCTGGCTCAAGCCATGTGGGGGATGATGACTGCCTTAGTATTTTGGGGCTATATCGAAATTATCGGTAATATCTATGTATTTGCAGATATGACCAAATTGGATAAATATGGAACTTTTGATTCCCAACCTTGGACTCGGATTCCAATCACCTTTTTTGCCAATCAAAATGACTATGCTACTTTACTTTTAGCGTATGTCACCCTCTGTATGGTTCTATACTATTACAGTCAAAGATATTGGCAAAGGATGTTCTTACTATTAATGTTTGCATTAACAACATTTTTAATCTACCAAACTAGCTCAAGAATGTCCTTAATATGTTTAATTCTTTTTATCGGCTTACAACTAGTTCGCAACTTCAAGTTGGATCTTTTCCAAGGGAAAAGACTTTATATAATGACCGCCTTTATTATTTTTATGATGTTAATTCCACCTATACGTGAAAAAGTTTTTGAAGTGATTTTTCTAGGTGGTCCACAAGCAGGCTTATCTGGTGATACTAAGCGAATGAATATCTGGCGAAATGGTTTACTTTATTTGACCCAAACTTTTGGCTTAGGGGTAGGATCGGGGAATATCGAGCATTGGGCTAAAGTAAGACCTATCTGGCCAACTAATGAAATAACCAATATGCATAATTGGTGGCTTGAAATTTTAGTTTCTAATGGCATTCTTTCACTGTTACTTTATTTATGGGCATACATTGGAATGATAAGACGGTTGGAGTTTGTTGCTAGAGTGGGGAGAAAGACCTCTGTTTTACAAAGCAATATTTCTTTTGTATTCTATAGTTTTTTAATTATTTTTATTCTAGCAAGTATTACTAGTGCAAATAATATGTTGATTGAATGGCACTGGGTATTTTTTGCTTTAATTATAAGTTGGGTAAAAATAATCGATACAAAAGAACAAACGCAGGATTTTAAAAGTAAAAGGAGTTTAGGAATATGAGCTTAGCTACAGTTTTTCACGAGTTATACCGCTTTATTAAAAATAATTTTAGAAGAATTATGTTTGGATCAGTTATTATCTCATTATTAGTTGTAGGAGGAAGGTATGTCGTTAACCGCTTAATAAATAGTGATAAAATTGAATCATATAATTATCTAGCCCATGCCTATCAACAAGACCCAGCTTCATTCCAAGTGATTGTTACAATGGAAGATGGCAGTCTATTTTCAACTGCGGCTGTCTTTGATGACTATTTTGCGACACCAACTATTATTAAACAAATTGAAGCAGAAACTGGTATCGAGTTTGGAAAATGGCTTCAAGCAGAAAAAAAACTTGAAATGTATAAGACCAACACTTTTCGAGGTGGGCTTGCAGGAATTCGAGATGCCGCTTCAAATGTTATTACTTTAAGATTTTTGGTGGGGAATAATGCTGAAGAAAACTTAAAGATAGCCGAAGCATATGCTGAATTATTAGAAAAACAAAAGCTACCTTTCCTCGGGAAAAATACTGTCTCAATCATTCGGTCACCAGAAATTGGAGAAATGATTCCAATTGATTTGATCGAAGAAGTTCCTAGTAGGGAAACTTTGACCCCATTTCAAACTAAAGAGGCTAAAGGAAGTATTATCTATGGCTTATTGGGTCTCTTTTTAGGCGCTATTTTATCGATAGCTTGGAGCATGATTGCACATTATCGAAGACATAAAATAGGCTATGCTTTTGATTATACTTGGGGAATTAATGATCTGCATTTTATTTATAACCGTCAAGATAATCGAGAAGTCTTAGAAAAATTAATTCGAACTCCTAGTGATAGTCAGCGAGTAATCCTTAGACAACAAAAGCATCAAGAAGTGAATGTTCAAGAACTAATCTCTCCTGAAGGAAACACCTACGGAGTGCAAGCGACTAACTTAGCAAGTCTTGATGCAAACTTTTCACCAAATGAAATTGTTATCGTCTTAGACGCTAATATTACCGATAAAAAGTGGTATAATGACCAACGCCAATTGGCAGAGCTTTATCAAGCAAGAATTAAGATAATTCAGATTATTTAAGGAGAATTGTGAGATGAATTCAAAATCAGGATTGGTGTCGATAATAACCCCTGTTTATAACGCAGAAAGATTCTTAAAAAAAACCATCGAGAGCGTGCTTAATCAGAGTTATCAGAATTGGGAGTGGTTGCTAGTCAATGATTGCTCAAATGATATTAGTGTGAGAATAATTCAAGAATTTGCACAAGAAGATAGCCGTATTCAATTGGTTAATTTATCAAAAAACTCTGGTGCCGCAGTGGCAAGAAACAAGGGGCTTGAATTGGCTAGAGGTAGATATATTTCATTTATTGATAGTGATGATGTTTGGGAATATTGTAAGTTGGAGAAACAATTAGCATTTATGCAAGAAAAGGCGCTATATTTTACTTATACAAATTTTTCCTTAATAGATGAAAGTGGAGAAACCCTTAAAGAAACAGTAGATTTACCAGAACGTTTAGATTATAATGGCCTTCTAAAAAACACAGCCATTGCTTGCTCTACAGTAATGATTGATCGTGAAAAAATAGGAGACTTTAGAATGCCTTTAGTGCGGAAAGGACAAGACACAGCAACTTGGCTAATGTTAATGCGTGAACGAAAAATTGAAGCTTATGCTTTAAATGAAGTGCTTAATCACTATCGTCAAGTTTCTGGTTCTATTTCCTCCAACAAGCTTTCAGCTCTTAAGCGAACATGGTACACTTATCGCCATTTAGAAAAATTACCACTATATCAGTGCATATATTATTATAGTCATTATGTTTTTCAGGCAATTAAAAGGCGGTTATAATTTAACAAGCAATTATATAAGATAGCTAAATAAGGTTAGGAGACAAAAATGAATATATATCAAAATTTAATTGAAGGTAAAACAAAGTTAGCAGTTGTAGGTTTAGGGTATGTGGGTATGCCGATTGCCATAGAATTTGCTAAGCACATTGAAACAATTGGCTATGACAACAATGTTCATAAAGTGGAGCAATATTTGCAGGGTATCGATCCAACTCTAGAGGTTGGAGACGAAGCAGTCAAGAATACAAATTTAGCTTTCACCTACGACCAAAGTAGGCTAAAAGAAGCGAACTTTATTATTGTTGCGGTTCCAACGCCTATCAATCAAGATAAGACACCTAATTTAGATCCGGTTATTTCAGCCACAAGAACCGTAGGTAAAAACATGTCTAAAGGGACTTTAGTTGCTTATGAGTCAACGGTTTATCCTGGGGTTACTGAGGAAATGTGTATTGAAGAACTTGAAGAAAGTTCAGGATTAGTGCATGGTGTTGATTTTTGGGTAGGTTATTCACCTGAAAGAATTAATCCAGGAGATAAGGTCCATACTTTACCAAAAATTAAAAAGATCGTTTCTGCTACAACTGCTGATGCTTTAGATACAATGGCTAAAGTATATGAACTAGTAATTGAAGCGGGTGTTCATCGTGCACCAAGTATTAAAGTTGCTGAAGCCGCTAAAGTTGTTGAAAATAGTCAAAGAGATATTAACATTGCATTTATGAATGAGTTAGCTCTCGTTTTTGATCGAATGGAAATTGATTCGCAAGATGTTATTGATGCCATGAATACCAAATGGAATGCTTTAGGTTTCACACCAGGACTAGTGGGAGGACACTGTATTGGTGTAGATCCTTACTACTTTGTTTACGAGGCAGAAAACTTGGGCTATCATAGTCAGATTATTCTTTCTGGTCGCCAAATAAATGATCAAATGGGAGATTTTATTGGTGATAAGTTGATTAAGCTCATGGTTAAGGCGGGTAAAAAAGTAACAGACTCTAAAGTAGTTATTTTGGGTCTAACTTTTAAAGAACATACACCAGATACGCGCAACTCAAAAGTTGCCGATATTATCAATTATTTAAGGACTTTCGATATTGAGCCTGTTGTAGTAGATCCTTGGGCTGAATCAAGTGATGCCAAAGCAGAATATGATGTTGATTTAACAGCGTTCGATCAAGTTCAGGATGCGGATGCTGTTATCTTTGCAGTAGCTCATCAGGAATTTCGAGAACTAAATAATACAAGCATCGAAAAATTGTTTAATGCAAAATTATCACCTAAAGAAAGAGTTCTTATAGATGTCAAAAGCATACTGGATGCTGATTATTTTAAGGAAGCTGGCTATACTTTTTGGCGCTTATAATAATAGCTGGCTCTTAAGCACTTTATCGAACAGGATAAATAGTTTGAGAGTTTCCTTAAGTAGTTTGCGTATCAGAATGTTTATTATTGGAACACTTGATCCTTTGAAAACAAATATGAGGTGATAAAAATGAGTATTAAGAAAATTTTCTTAATATTTTTACTTCTACTTATTTTTCCTTTTGACAAAGCGGTGGCTTTAGCTAAATACAATTTACCAGAATTGAGTCAGATTGATGCGATAAAATCAAATGCTAGTGTTGATGAATTAATTGATTCAATTCCTGCTGAGGGAAATTTAAATGATCCCAATTTACTTTTGGTGAATCCAAGCAACCCAATCAACAATCAAATTGAAGTTGATTTAGTTACTTCAATTGAAGGAATTCCATATGCTGCTAACATTGAAGAAAAACTTAGTCAGCTGTTACAAGCAGGTTTGGAGGATGGTTATCTATTTACAATTATTTCAGGATACCGTTCGACAAATCAGCAAGCAGGGTTAGAAAGTTCTAGAAAACAGTCTTTAATGGCGGTCGGTTATAGTGAATCAGAAGCGAGATATTTAACCAATTTATATACAGCACCAGCAAATGCCACAGAGCATATGACTGGGCTCGCTATTGATATATTAGGTCAAGATTGGACCAGCATAGGAGGAGGCTTAACTGAAAATTATAGCGAAACGGCATCGGCCCAATGGTTAGTAGAAAATGCAGCCAATTTTGGGTTTATTTTAAGATACCCTCAAAATAAGACAGAAATGACTACTTTTAATTTTGAACCTTGGCATTATCGCTATGTAGGTCAACTAAATGCGCAATTTATGATGGAACATGGGCTTACTCTTGAAGAGTACCTAGCCCTTATTGAAGAACGTGACCGGCGTAAAAAAATTGAAAAAGTAAAACAAGCGGCTGAAAATCAAGCGGTTGATGAAGCAAAAAGGTGGTTAGAAGAACAAAAGAAAACGATTGATAAACTGTTTTATAACTCATCAACTGATTAAATGACAAAGAGCTTGTGACCGAAGTTAGCTAAAACACCGTCCTTAACACTGTTAAACAGCGTTAAGGACGGTGTTTTAGTTTTATTAAATAAACAAAGAGTTGCCTACCTTCTGTTTAATATAACCCTAAAAAGGACAAATGAGTAACAACTAATTTTTTAAAATGCATGATAAATCAAATTAACAATCCCTGCAGAAATCATAATCACGATGGGGTTAGCTTTAAACTTATTAAGTAATAGCATGGCTATAATAAAAATTACCAACATTAACCAATTAGGGTCCATCCAAACAACAGTCTCTTTTTGCCAAATAGCATTCACAAAAATTGATAAGCCCGAACTAGCTATTAAGGCAATCACTATAGGCCTAAGGATAAAAAGGGTATCTTGCATTAAACTTAGTTTTTGAAAACGCTGATAAAGATAGGCTAAAAAAGTCACGATAATTATCGATGGTAAGGTACAGCCGATAGTAGCAACTATTGCACCACTGACACCACCGATTTGAGTACCAATAAAAGTAGAGGCATTAATAGCAATTGGACCAGGTGTCATTTGTGAGATTGTAATTAGATGACCAAATTCTTCTAAAGATAGCCAATGCTCTTGGTGAACAACCAAGTCTTCAATCAAAGGCAAAGCAGCATAGCCACCACCAAAAGAAAGTAAGCCAATATTTAAAAAAGTAAGAAATAGTTCCCAATAAATCAAGTAATCACCTCTTCAAATAAGAATAAATAAAGCCACCACATAAAGAAATAAGAATTAACCATGAAATCGGGAAGTTAAAATAACTAACTAAAATGAGTGCGCTTATAAAAATGAGAATTAGATACTTTTCTTTTTGTTTAACAAGATCTTTGATCATGGTATAAACAACAGAAACAATTACCGCTGCTACTCCCGCTTGCATTCCTTCTAACATCCAAGCCACCCATTGATTTTCAATAAAGACCTGATAAAAATGTGCAATGATAGAGATAATTGCAAAAGGAGGAAGGATAGTGGCAAAAACAGTGGTGAGAACACCGAGCCATCCTGCTAATTGATAACCTACAATCACCGCGGCATTAATAGCGATTGCCCCTGGAGAAGATTGAGCGATTGCGATTAAATCGAGCATTTGATTTTCTTCAAACCAATGATAGTCATCAACAAATTGCTTTTTCATAAGACTTACAATTACATAACCTCCACCAAAGGTAAAAGCACTTAATAGAAAAGTCACTCTAAACAATTTGATATAAAATTTCAAATTTTTTTGCAAAAAATCACTCCTACAAGGAACTTGTAAAATCAGACAATTTAAATTATAGAAAGAAAAGTAAAAATTGTAAACTAGAGCTTAGGTATGACAAGAACATTTATAAGACCTATAATAGAATAGAAGATTATTGAGAGGAGAGAATTAATGAAAAAATTAGGAATTGTAGTAAATCCCATTGCTGGTATGGGAGGACGAGTTGGTTTAAAAGGTACCGATGGTAAAGATGTATTAACTGAGGCGATTAAGAGAGGAGCTAATCCTGAGGCCCCTTTAAAAGCCTTGAAAGCGCTCAAAGAATTAGCTCCTCTTAAAGAAGAATTAATTGTATATGTTGCTTCTGGTAAAATGGGAGAAGATTTAGTAAAAGAAACCGAATTGAATTATGAAGTGATTCATCAAATCGATGGTGACAGTATGGCGAAGGATACCATTCATTTAGTTGAAAAATTTCAAGAGAGAGAGGTGGATTTAATACTTTTTGCAGGAGGCGACGGAACGGCACGTGATATTGCTTCAGTTACTCAACTTGCTATTCCAACGATTGGGATACCAGCGGGTGTTAAGATTCATTCTCCTGTTTATGCAGTGACACCGGAACATGCCGGTAAGTTAGCTTTGAGGTATTTGAAAGACAAGGAATTGTCTCTAAAAGATGAGGAAGTTATTGATATTGAAGAAGATGCATTCCGTAGGGATGAAATAATTACTAAAGTCTATGGATACCTAAGTGTTCCTTATGATGAAAGTCATTTACAAAATTTGAAATCACCTACTCCTCAATCGGATGAGGCAGCAAGAGTTTCTATAGCGCTTGATATTATAGATAGAATGGAAGAAGATGTCTTCTACATTATTGGCTCTGGTTCAACAGTTGCTCCGGTAATGTTAGAGTTAGGTCTGGAACCAACATTATTAGGTGTTGATATCATTCGAAATAAAAAAGTTGTAAAAAAAGATGTCTATGAACAAGAGATTTTGGATATCATTGGGGACAAGCCAGCTAAATTGATTGTTACACCGATGGGTGGTCAAGGATATCTCTTTGGCCGAGGCAATCATCAATTATCTGACAAGGTTCTTGCCAAGCTAGATAAAGAGGATATTATAATCGTTGCAACACCAGGAAAATTAAACACCTTAAAAGGTCAACCGCTTTTAGTTTATACAGGTAATCGTGAAATTGATGAAAAATTAGCTGGTTATCATAAAATTTTACTAGGATACCATAACTCCAGAATGTATAAGGTAAGTGCAATTTAAGAAATAACGAAAATTTTGTGAAAAAAGATTAAGTTGACCAAGTGGTTATCACTATATTAATAACAACTTTCATCTATATCAATAGCGGTTGTGAAAAGCACAACTAACTTTCTTTATTGATAATATAAACAAATTTAGTACTTACTTACATAAAAATGTTTGTGAAAAAACCGAATTGCAAGCTAAAAATGCAATTTTTTAAAAACTGCCTGCAAAATGTAAGAGTTTCCTAACGTTTTATGGTATGATGAAAGATGCATAGAGATACTATGTGATTTATCTAAAGGGGGAAAAGATTTTAATGAAGACAGATATTCAAATCGCACAGGAAGCTAAATTGCAACCAATTGAAGATGTGGCTGCAAAGTTAGGTATTTCTAATGATGTATTAGAGCCTTACGGTAAAACAAAAGCTAAAATCGATTTTACTAAATTAGATATGGATAACAAGGACTTAGGAAAATTAATTCTTGTTACAGCGATTACTCCAACTCCTGCTGGTGAAGGTAAAACAACTACTTCAATCGGCTTGGCAGACGGAATGTCTAAAATTGGTAAGAAAACAGCAGTTGCTTTACGTGAGCCTTCATTAGGACCAGTATTTGGTATTAAAGGTGGAGCAGCTGGTGGTGGATACGCACAAGTTGTTCCAATGGAAGATATTAACTTACACTTTACTGGAGACTTCCACGCGATTGGAGCAGCAACTAACTTAATCGCTGCCTTATTAGATAACCACATCCACCATGGTAACGCATTAGATATTGATACAAACCGAATTGTATGGCGTCGTGTTGTCGACATGAACGATCGTCAATTACGTAATATTGTAAATGGATTAGGCCGTCGTGTTGATGGAGTAACACGTGAAGATGGTTACGACATCGTTGTAGCTTCTGAAGTAATGGCAGCATTCTGTCTATCTAATAATTTACAAGAATTAAAAGAAAAATTAGGTAATATGATCGTTGCTTACACTCGTAAAGATAATAAGCCAGTTACTGTTAAAGATATTAATGGTGCTGGAGCTGCAACTGCATTACTTAAAGATGCAATCAAGCCAAATATTGTACAAACTTTAGAAGGGACACCAGCTTTTGTGCACGGTGGACCATTCGCAAACATTGCTCACGGATGCAACTCAATTATTGCAACGAAACTAGCAATGAATTATGCAGATTACACAATTACTGAAGCTGGTTTCGGTGCAGACTTAGGTGCTGAGAAATTCTTAGACATCAAATGTCGTCAAGCAGGGATAGCTCCTTCAGCAGTTGTAATCGTTGCAACAATCCGTGCATTGAAGATGCATGGTGGAGTTGATAAAAAAGAATTAGGACCTGAAAATGTAGAAGCTTTACGTAAAGGTATGCCTAACTTAATGCGTCACATTAACAATATTAAGAATGTGTTCGGATTAAACCCAGTAGTAGCTATCAATGCGTTCCCAACTGATACAGATGCCGAAATTGAAGCATTACGTGAAGAATGTGAAAAAGAAGGCGTTAAAGTTGTTCTTTCAACTCACTTCTCTGATGGAGGTGAAGGTGCAACTGAACTAGCTAAGGCTGTAGTTGAAGCGTCTGAAAAAGAAAGCAACTTTAAGTTTGCTTATGATGTAGAAGCTTCTATCGAAGAAAAACTTGAAACATTAGTAACTAGAATCTACGGTGGTGCAAAAGTTGAGTTTACTTCAGTAGCTAAGAAGAAAATTAAGCAATTCACCGAGCAAGGACATGGTAAATTACCAATTTGTATGGCTAAAACGCAATATTCATTCTCCGATGATCCTAAATTATTAGGAGCTCCAGAAGGATTTACTGTTACTATCCGTGACTTAACCGTTTCTGCTGGTGCAGGCTTCCTAGTTGCTATGACAGGTGACATTATGAAGATGCCTGGCTTACCAAAAGAACCAGCTGCTAACCGTATTGATGTTGATGAAAAAGGTAACATTGAAGGATTGTTCTAAAAAGAATTGATTCTAAGATAAAATTAATAGTCGAGCGAGTAAATTTTTGCTCGTTCGACTTTTACAGTGTATTGAATAGAAAAGGGAGGATCTTATGGGTAAGATTTTAGATGGTAAAGAAGTTGGGAAAGCAATTCGCGAGCGTACTCGTCAAGAAGCAGAAGCTTTAAGAGAAAAAGGGATTGTTCCTAAATTAGTAGTGTTACGTGTCGATGAAAACCCTTCTTCCATGGCTTATGAAAAAAATGCTATGAAAGTAATGGAAAAATGTGGAATCGAAGCAGAAGCTCGTACTGAATTGGATGCTAAGACCACCGAAGATGTCTTAAAAATTATCGATGAATTAAATGCAGATAAATCTGTGTCAGGCGTTATCATTATGCAACCATTCCCGGAAGGAATTGAGCGAGCAGAAATTGCTGAGCGCTTAAATCCATATAAAGACGTAGATGCCTTGAACCCAATTAACTTAGGTAAGCTAATTAACAATGATCCAACTGCAATGGCTCCTTCTACAGCACAAGCTTGTATCGAAATTCTTGATTACTATGACTATGAATTAGAGGGTGCTGAAGTTTGTGTTATTGGTTCATCACCAGTTGTTGGTAAGCCATTAGCAGTTATGTTATCAAACCGTAATGCAACTGTTTCAAATACACATGTCTATACTAAAGACAACACTATCCACACTACTTTAGCTGACATTGTGGTCTCAGCTACCGGAGCTTTAGGACTTGTTGGCCCTGACTACATCAAAGAAGGTGCAACAGTAATTGATGTTGGCTTTGGTTACAAAGATGGTAAGGCAACTGGAGATGTTCGCTTTGATGAAGTTGAGCCTAAAGCAAGTGCTATCACTCCTGTCCCAGGTGGTGTTGGTTCTGTAACAACAGGTGTTCTGGCTTCACAAGTTGTTAAAGGTGCTAAGCTTCTAAATGGCTTAGAATAGGAGCGCGTAATGAAAGAATTAAAAGTCACAGAATTTATTGACAAGTTAGCTTCTAATGATCCAACTCCTGGTGGAGGGGCTGCAGCGGGCGTTACAGCTGGATTGGGTATTGGTGCTATTTTGATGGCTATGATTTTCTCGCAAAGTGATAAATTGTCTAAAGAGGATCAAACTTTTCTTGCTAAAAAAATTGAAGAGTTTGAAAAAAGTAAAGAGATTTTTGTGAACATTATCGACCGCGATGCAACTGAGTTTGAACCACTTTCTAAAGCGTATGGTATGCCGAGAGCAACAGACGTAGAAAAACAAGTGCGTAATGAAGCAATTCAAAGTGGGTTAGTAATTGCATCTCAACCTCCAGTTGACTTGATTTCAGAAGTCAGCCAAATTGTGGAGGGCTTTGACAAGGTTATTCCTTTAATTAAAAAAATCATCGTTTCCGATGTTGGTGTAGGTCTTCAAATGTTACGTTCGGCTGTTCAGGCTTCTTCATTAAACTTATATATTAATGGAGGACAGCTTAAGGATAAGGAAAAGCAAGAAGAGTATTATGAGCTTGCTAACAACAAGGTCGCTGAATTGTCCTCTCAATTAGATGAATACTACACACAAGTCAAAGATATTTTAATCAAGTAAGGCGAAGGAGATAGTATAATGACAAACGTTCAATTAGATAAAAATGGATTGAAAAAAACACCTATGTATGACTATTACATCGAAAAAGGATGCAAGATTACAGATTTTGGTGGATGGGGATTACCAATTCAAATCACCAAAATTGCTGAGGAGCACGAGGCAGTTCGTAATGCAGTAGGTTTATTTGACGCTTCACATATGGGAGAGGTGCGTGTTAAATCGGCTAAGATGAATGCTTATGACTGGTGGAACGGATTAATCACTAATGATGTGCATAAAGCTACTTTCAACGGAAAAGCTCAATATACCGCTGTATGTAAAGAAGATGGCGGCATCTTAGATGATTTGATTTATTACCGCCGCAATGATGACGAGTTTGTTGCAACTCCAAATGGCTCTAACCGTGAAAAGATTGTTCAATGGATGCATGATCATAATCAAGAGGGTCAAGTTGAGATCACAGATGAAACTTATGACTGGGGATTAATCACTGTTCAAGGACCAAATGCTGAAGAATTATTGGCTCGCATTACAGATACTAACTTGAAAGAGATTGAATATTATTCTTATAAGCAAGATCAAGTAGTAGCTGGTTTTGATCGTGTTCAAATCTCACGTACTGGTTATACCGGTGAAGAAGGTTTCGAACTATATATTCCAGCTGAACATATGCTTGAGATTTGGAAGAAATTAGTTGAAGAAGGTCAAGATTTAGGTGTTAAAGAATGTGCGCTAGGAGCACGTGATACTTTACGCCTTGAAGCTGGTTTACCACTGTATGGCAATGACTTCGATGAGAGCGTCAACCCAATCGCAGGTGGTATTGCATTTGCAGCACCAAAAGCTAAAGAAGCAGATTACATCGGAAAAGAAGCAATTGCTGCTTATCGCGCCGGCGATAAGAAAGAAGCGTCTCGAGGATTTAAGATTGACGGCAAACAAATCGCTCGTCATGGTATGGAAGTTAAAAATCAAGAGGGTGAAGTGATTGGGGTAGTAACATCAGGAACGAAATCACCTACATTAGGATACCCTCTAGGTTTCATGCGTGTTGCCACTGATTATAAAGTTGGTGATAAAGTAATTATCGATATCCGCGGTAAAGAAATTGAAGCAGAATTAACTAAGAAAGACTGGTTAGCTGCTAGTAAGTAAATTTAAACTAAAGTGGTTTCATTTTTGTTAAATGTTTGATAAAATGAGCACATAAACAATTTTAAGAAAAGGGGTCATTTATAATGTCACAAGTATTTTTTACAGAAGAACACGAGTTTATTGAAATTTTAGCACCTAACAAAGCACGTGTAGGTATCACTGCTTTTGCTGCAGAGCAATTAGGAGATATCGTTCACGTTGAATTACCAGAAGTCGACGATGAATTCGATGCTGAAGAAGAAATCGCAACAGTAGAATCTGTTAAATCTGTATCTGAAGTATACGCACCTTTTGCAGGTAAAGTAGTTGCGGTGAACGAAGAGTTAGAAGATGCACCAGAATCAGTTAACGAAGATGCTCAAGGTAAAGGATGGTTCTTCGAAATTGAAACTGAAGAAGACATCGATACATCAGAATTCTTAACTGA
Source organism: Facklamia sp. P13064 (assembly GCF_050409425.1). Taxonomy (NCBI): domain Bacteria; kingdom Bacillati; phylum Bacillota; class Bacilli; order Lactobacillales; family Aerococcaceae; genus Facklamia; species Facklamia sp. P13064. The sequence goes on from NZ_JBNUPM010000005.1 coordinate 53,198, forward strand.
AGAGCCAGCTGAATAATCATAAATTTTAAAGGTTTGTTTATTAGAGTGACTCTATGTCACTCTAATATTTAAGTCAAAATTGCTATTAATTTAAAAAGTACGAATTAAAGAAAAAAATAGACTAAGGAGCAGATCATGGCAAAATTTAGATATTTACCTAACACAGACCAAGACCGCCAAGCAATGCTAGAAACAATTGGCGTTAAAGATATTATGGATATCTTCTCTGACTTGCCAGAAAATGTACGCCGTACAGGCAAAATGAACTTACCTGAACCACTTTCTGAATTGGAAATTGTTAAAGAACTGACTAGAATGTCGGCTCTAAACACTTCGTCCAGTCAAATGCCTTTTTTCTTAGGTGCTGGAACGTATGACCACCATGTACCTTCGATTGTTAATCATATTATTATGCGTCAAGAGTTCTTAACTGCTTATGTTCCCTACCAACCAGAAGTATCTCAAGGAGAATTGCAAGCATTATTTGAATGGCAAACAATGATTGCTGAACTGACAGGTATGGATTTGGCAAACTGTGGTATGTATGATGGATATAACGCAGTTTCCGAAGCAGCAAACCTTGCGTTTAACCATGTTAAGAAGTCTAAAAAAGTATTAGTTTCTAAAGGGTTAAACCCACAAGCAATTGAAACTGTAAAAACTTACGGTTTCGGTAAAGATTACGCTGTTGAAGAAATAGCACTTGAAAATGAAGTCACAAGTCTTGAAGATTTAAAAGCTAAATTAGATGCTGAAGTAGCGGCAGTTATTGTTCAATATCCAAACTTCTTTGGATCGGTTGAGGATTTAAAAGCAATTAAGTCAGCTTTAGAAGGAACAAAAACATTGTTAATTGTTTCTGCTAATCCATTAGCTCTTGGAAAACTAGAAAAACCAGGTGCTTTTGGAGCAGATATTACTGTTGGAGATGTTCAGCCTTTCGGTATACCAATGTCTTTAGGTGGCCCTCACTGTGGTTACTTTGCCGTTAATGACAAGTTAATGCGTAAGATTCCTTCGCGTATTGTCGGGGAAACAGTAGATGAAGAAGGTAGACGTGGATTCGTTATGACCCTTTCTACACGCGAGCAACATATCCGTCGTGAAAAGGCAACCTCTAACTACTCTTCAAACCAAGCTTTATTCGCTTTAGCATCATCTATTGCTATGTCAGCATACGGTAAGGTTGGTATTCAAGAATTAGCACAGGCTAATATCAATAATACACATTATCTTGCGAAAGAACTAAAAGCAGCAGGTTTTGAAGTTCTTAACACTAGACCGTTTTTCAACGAGTTTGTTATCAAACTAAATAAAGATGTACGTCAAGTCAATAAAGAATTATTTGAAAAAGGATTTGTTGGTGGCTTTGATGCTTCAAAAGCAATTGGTGTTGATAATGCCTATCTACTTTGTGTAACTGAAAAGCGTACCAAAGAAGAAATGGATAAATTTGTAACTGCTTTAGTGGAGGTGGCAAAATAATGATCTTACAAGATTATGATAAATTGATTTTTGAAATTTCGCAAGAAGGGCACACAGCTTATGATTTGCCAGTTTCTGAAGTAGAAGAGTATGACTTATTATCAGAATTAGGAGAATATGCACGTCAAGAACCTGCGCGTTTACCAGAAGCTTCTGAACTACAAATTGTACGTCACTATACAGCACTTTCAAACCGTAACTTTGGTGTTGAATCAGGTCCTTATCCATTAGGATCATGTACAATGAAGTATAATCCAAAGATTAACGAAGATGTAGCTGCTATGGATGGCTTTGCGAATATTCATCCTTTACAAGATCCAGACACTATTCAAGGTGCACTACAATTAATGTATGAATTACAAGAATATTTGAAGGAAATCACTCAATTTCCAGCATTAACTTTACAACCAGCTGCAGGTGCTCAAGGTGAGTTAGCAGCAATATTAGCTTTTAAAGCTTATTTTGAATCCATTGGAGAATTGGAGCAACGTCGAGTAATACTAATTCCTGACTCTGCTCACGGAACAAACCCAGCCACAGCTATGGTAGCTGGTTTCGAAACGGTTGAGCTTCCTTCCACTCCAGAAGGGATTATTGATGTCGAGGCAGTGCGTGCTGCTGTAGGGCCAAATATTGCCGGTATTATGATTACAAACCCATCAACAGCTGGTTTGTTTGAAAAAGATGCTAAGGAAATTGTAGATATTGTTCACGAAGCGGGTGGACTTGCTTATTATGATGGTGCAAACTTAAATGCTATTATGGGATTAACTTCTCCAGGTGCAATGGGCTTTGACGCTTGTCACTTGAACTTACATAAGACCTTTACTGGACCTCATGGTGGTGGAGGACCAGGATCAGGACCAATTGGCGTTGTGGATAAATTAGCACCATTTATTCCTGGACCCAATGTGGTAAAAAATGGCGACAAATATGAGCTTGAAACACCTGAGAAATCTTATGGTCGTATCAAAGGAAACTTTGGAAACTTTGGTGTAAACGTTCGTGCTTATACATACATTCGCTCAATGGGAGCTGAAGGATTACGTCGTGCTTCTGAAGATGCTGTTCTTAATGCTAACTATTTACGAGTACGTGTTAATGAATACTTTGATGCACCATTCCCTAACTTCAACAAAAACGACTTTGTATTGGACTTAAGTCGTCACAAGAAAGATTATGGAGTAACAGCTAAAGATGTTGGTAAGCGACTTTTAGACTTTGGTATTCATGCTCCAACAACTTACTTCCCATTGCATGTTAATGAATGTTTAATGGTTGAGCCGACTGAAACAGAATCTAAGCAAGACTTAGATTATGTAGCAGATATCTTAATTAAGATTAATCAAGAGGCTATTAATAATCCTGAAATTGTTCAAACAGCTCCACATAATACACCTGTAAGACGTTTGGATGAAGCAGGAGCTTCTCGTAAGCCAGTTCTAAAATATACTTTTGAGAAACATGAATCAGAATCTGCTGAAGTAGAATAAAAAAATCAAAATCAACTGATCTCGGTCAGTTGATTTTTTGATGGATATAATTTAAAATGTTAAATTGTAACAGCTTCAATTTATTATCATTCATTTCTATATAAACATATTAGAAGGTGGTTTGTCCATGCAAACAGAAAAGGCTATTGAATCCGATATTAATCAACTTTTAGAAAAAATGAAGAAGGGTAAAGTTCGTATAACTCCTCAAAGACGAGCCATCTTAAAAACAATCTTGACAAAAGTCAAGCATCCAAGTGTTGAAGAGATTTACCAGCAAGTTCAACAAGACTATCCACAAATGAGTTTAGCAACAGTTTATAATAATGTTCGTGCTTTTGTGAATGCAGGCATTTTACAAGAGTTGAACATTGATGAAAAAACAAAACACTATGATATTAATGTGCATCCCCACGGACATACAATTTGCGAAGCTTGTGGAAAAATTGAAGATGTTTTTTTAAATCAATTTAATGATATATACACCGAAATAAAAGAGTTAGGTAAATTTAAGGTAAGAGCGATGGAAGTATCCTTTTATGGGTTTTGTCAAGAGTGTTATGAGAAAGAAGCACAAAACAATTAAAGAAAACTGCCAACTTGTTGAATAAGTTGGCAGTTTTTTTGCTATGTACTATCTATATCGTATACCCATTACTTTCTCCATACGAGCCAATGTCTGAGAAGCTGTTTCATTAGCTTTAGTTGCACCTATAGAAAGAATATCATAAAGTTCATCGCTTGCGATTAGCTGATTATAACGCTTTTGAATAGGCTCTAAGACAGATACAACTAAATCAGCTAAGTCTGATTTAAAGCGACCATAACCTAAGTCATGATATTGATTAACGATCTTTTTAATTGGCTGTTCACTTAAGCTTGCGTAAATTTCAATTAAGTTGGATAAACCAGCTTGGTTAGCCGTGTCATAATTAACGACTCCAATTGAATCAGTAACAGCTGATTTAATTTTCTTAATGATTTGACCCGGTTCATCCAACATTGAGATTTTACTTTTTTCATTTTCATCTGATTTGGACATTTTTCGACTTGGGTCTTGCAGACTCATAACTCGCTTACCAGCATTTGGATAAATAGGTTCTGGTTTAACTAATATGTCTTCTCCGTAGCGGTTGTTAAAACGGTCTACAAAATTTCTTGTTAATTCAATATGCTGACGCTGGTCATCACCTACTGGAACATATTTAGCATCATAAAGAACTATATCACCAACCATTAATGCCGGGTAACAAAGTAAGCCAGCACCAACTGATTCTTGTTTAGCAGACTTGTCTTTATATTGTGTCATTCGTTCTAGCTCACCTACGCCAATCTGACAGGTAATGAGCCAAGCAATTTGAGAGTGAGCAGGTACTTCTGATTGTACGAATACTGTGGATTTGTTCGGATCGATACCAATCGCTAAATAAAGGGCAGCTAGTTGCTTAGTTTGTCTTACCAATATTTCAGGGTCCTGTGGGACTGTGATGGCATGTTGATTCACAATACAATAGGTTGCTTGATATTTATCTTGTAAATCAACAAATGATTTCATGGCTCCAATATAGTTTCCAAGAGTAGGTATGGAGGATGGTTGTACACCGGAAAAAATGGTCTCTTTCATGATCTTCCTCTTTCTAATGGCTTATATTTACATTAATAATTATAACCTATCTAAAATTAAATGCTAGCTTTTATGAAAAAAGATTGAGTGTTTTCACAAACTGGCAGTTTTTCATCAGTAATTCTAATAAATGTCACACACTAATCATTGATTATAGTTTGCTTTAAAGCATTTTTGTTGCTATAATTCTATATGTAGTACTAAATACTTTGTGAAACTCACTTATTGTATCGAATAGATTTGATTGTTAAATGATAAAATCTTAAGTTCAATAATTGAATATGTACGTGTCTTTAAGAGAGAAGAATGTTCACAAGAGAGGATGATCTTTTAATGGTAACATTATATGTAACTCCAAGTTGCACGTCATGTAGAAAAGCCCGTTCATGGCTAGAAGAAAATAATATTGCATTCGAAGAGCGCAATATTTTCACTGAACCTTTAACGATAAACGAAATAAAAGGTATTTTGCGTATGACAGAGGAAGGGACAGAGGATATCGTTTCAACTCGGTCAAAAGCCTATTCAGAATTAGATGTAGAAATCAGCGAATTACCTTTAAATGATTTTTTTGAGTTAGTTCAAAATCAACCAGGTTTGTTGCGTCGACCAATTATTTTAGATGATAAACGCATTCAGATTGGTTACAACGAGGATGAAATCAGACGTTTCTTGCCTCGAGAAGTAAGAGCTCGCGCATTGCGTCACGCTCGTGCTTTGGTAAATGAATAAACAAAAATTTGAGCCTTCGGGCTCTTTTTTTGAATAAATAGAATTGCATTGGATAAGCTTGCATAGACAATGTATTTTTGCTAAAATTACGGAACATGACATAATGCTTGGTATGTCTGTTTGTAAGTAGTATAATGGATAAGAAGGTGGAGGTGAATTGCTATGGAAATGGAGCATATAAATGATAACCTAATTAAAGTTCTAATTGGATCTGAGGATCTAGAAGAACGGGGTATCGACTTTTTAGACCTAATAGGGGACCAATCACGGATTGAAAAATTCTTTTACTCAATTTTAGAAGAAGTGGATATTGACCATCATTTTCACGATTCAGAAGCTGTGACATTCCAAGTGATTCCTAACAGCGAAGGCTTAGAATTGTATATTAGCCGTGCCAATGTTGAGGAACTTGATGAGGTTTGGGAAGATGAACTAACGAAGCGTCTTAAAGAACGCAAAGAAATGTCCCTGAAGGAATCCTCTAGTGAAAATATGACCGATTCAACTGCTGAATCGAATCAACAAGTAAGCTCCTCTACTAATAAGAAAACTAAGAAGACGGCGATTGAGTCGATGATGAATTTATTTAATCCTAAGTCTGAGTCAAAAGATGAAGACTTATCACAAGAGCAACCTATTGAAGGAGTCATTCGTTTTAGTTCATTGGATAATTTTTTAAGACTAGCTCGTGAAATACCAAGCGAATTGCTAGTTTCAGATCTATATTATATGAATTCGCATTATTTCTTGATTCTCTATGATTTAGAACGAACAGTAAGTAAAGATAAACTTGCAACTAAGTTATTGACTCTCTTCGAGTTTGGAGAAATATCAATGGTCACTGCATCTGTTCTAGCAGAACACGGTGAGTTATTAAGAAAAGAAGATGCACTCTTCTTCTTTGGAAATCAATTTTAAATCAATTAAACACCTAACCCCCTTTAGATCTGTATTTCAGATTAAAGGGGGGGTTATTAATGTACGCGGCAATAAATCAATTTGGTGAGTTAATCTATGCAAAAGAAGCAAAAAAGGATCAGATTTATGTTTGTCCGTACTGCTTAACTAAAGTAGTTTTAATTAATAAAGAAAAAGGGCGTTCTTACTTCCGACATTTAAAAGCTTGTTCATTAGATATTAAAAATGAGGGTACTTATTTAAAATTTGGTTTAAAAGAGACTCACAGAGGAGAAAGTAAAGAACATAAGCAGGCCAAAAATTTATTACGAGATAATTTCCGAAACTTTGGCTATGAATGTGCGCAAGAGGTTATTTTTGAAAAAATAAATCAGATTGCTGATCTTATGGTCGAAGATAGCTCCTGCGCTTGGATAGTTGAGTATCAAAAATCAGTCATTTCATCAATTGATATGGATAAAAGACAAAAAAATTATCAAGCACTCGGTTTTCAAGTTCAATGGTTAATTGATGATTATTATTTTAAACAACGGGGCTTAAGTACATGGGTTCGACGTTGTATCGCATATTCAAAGAAACTTGGTTATCACGTTTGGACTTTAGATTTAAATCAGTACGAATTAAAATGTTATCACCATATACCTTTAGTTTATAGTTTAAATAATTTAGATATTAAGCTTACAAGCTATTCTTATAAAGAAAATTGGCTATTGGCACTTAATGGAAGCTTAAAAGCAAAGAGCGATGTGAAAAATATTTATTTGAAAAGAAGCGAGTCTAGGAGTATTTCTCTAATTGACTATTCTTTTATTATTCAATCAATAAAATCCAATCTTTCTTATCGTGTTTTCTTAAACCAGCTCTACAACTATCAAATTAACTTGGAAGAAATACCCAGATGGGTTTTTAATAATTGGCAGGTGCAAGCGATGAAAGAGCCTGGCTGGCTGATTTGGATTTGGGCCTTTGAATCAATGTTATGGCTGAATAGAAATTTGAAAATCAACCCTGAAGGAGAGGGGTTAAACTTTTCTTCCTTTTCCTCGAGGATGAATGAACATTTAGATAACAACCACTTTAGTATGTTTCACTTTCCTTTAATGGGCCAATCTAAAACTATATTAGAAGAAACTTTATATATTCTTTATTATGTTCTAAAAAGATTAATGGAGTAAAAACGATTTGTTAGAGAGTCAGAAAAAATTTTTTTAAATCATCTAATTAATTAATGATACCGTTCCCATTTAGGATCTAATTATGATAAACTAAGATTATCATAAGAAAAGGGAGTAATGTTATGTCTACACATAAAGCACGTAAGCGTTCTGAGATAGAAGAAAAATATACCTGGGATTTGTCATCCATGTATAAAGACCAAGAAGCTTTTGAATCGGATTTTACAAAGGCTCAACAAATGATTGGTGATTTGAAGGACTTAGAGGGCACGCTAGGTCGAAGTGCAGATCAGCTTGTTAAAGCGATTGAAACGATGAAAGAAACTGAGAGAATCGTTGAAAACTTATATGTTTATAGTCACTTAATCAGTGATCAAGATCAAACCGTTTCTGCTTCACAAAGCTTACAAGCGCGTACATTGCAATTAATTACTGAATTTGATGGAGCTACAGCTTTCTTTGATCCTGAGCTTTTAGCGATTGATGAGGAGAAACTACAGGAATTTATTAAGACCAATGAGTCATTAAAAAAATACCGTCAGTTTCTAGATAATGCAGTACGTTTTCGCCCACACACTTTAAGCCATGCAGAAGAGCTTTTGTTGGCTAAAGCGGGTGAAATTTTTGCCACACCAAGCAAAACATTTGGCTTATTGACTGATGCCGATTTGAGGTTTCCTACTATCAAGGATGAAGAAGGCCATGAAGTAGAGTTAACGCACTCGGTTTATGGAAAGATGCTTGAATCTTCTGACCGTCGCGTTAGAAAAGAAACTTTCCAAAAATATTATAGTATTTTCGACCAATTTAAAAATACATATGCTAGCTTAATTTCTAGTCAAATGAAAGCTCATAATTATCAAGCAAAAGTACGTCACTTTGACTCTGCTCGACAAGCTGCTCTTTTCCAAAACAATGTGCCAGAGTCAGTGTATGATACATTGTTAGAGGCTGTTCATTCACGTTTAAATCTTTTACATCGTTATGTAGCACTTCGTAAAGACTTACTAGGTGTTGAAGATTTAGAAATGTACGATATGTATACACCTTTATTAGGTGAAGCTCCAATTAAAGTGACTTATGAAGAGGCGCAGTCGATTATTTTGGAAGCTGTAAAACCAATGGGTGAAGACTATGTGGCAATAATGAAGGAAGCTTTTGCTGACCGTTGGATTGACCTTTATGAAAATATCGGTAAACGATCAGGAGCTTATTCTTCAGGAACCTATGATTCTAAGCCATATATTTTAATGAACTGGCAAGACTCAATTAATCACCTTTATACCTTAATTCATGAGCTAGGGCATTCTGCACACTCATACTTAAGTCGCAATAACCAAGAGCATATCTATTCTGGTTATTCTATTTTCTTAGCAGAAATTGCGTCGACTACTAATGAAAACTTATTAACTTATTACTTATTAGACAAATATAAAGATCCCGAAATTCGTCTATTCATCTTAAATCATTTCTTAGACGGAGCTAAAGGTACCGTCTTCCGACAAACACAGTTTGCTGAATTTGAACACTTTATGCATACTGCAGATGCTGAAGGCACACCTTTAACACAGGAGTTTCTTTCAGAAAATTATCGTGAGTTAAATGCTAAATACTACGGGGAGGCAGTTAATTCAGATTCTGAGATTGTGCTAGAGTGGTCACGTATTCCTCACTTCTACTATAATTATTATGTTTTTCAATATGCCACAGGATTCTCGGCAGCAACTTACTTTGCAGCTAAAATCTATCAAGGAGATAAAGAAGCTTTAGAGAATTACAAAGGTTTCTTAAAGTCAGGGTCTTCTAAATATGCTGTAGATACTATGAAAGACGCTGGCTTAGATATGACTCAAGCAAATTATATTTTAGCGACGCTTGATGTTTTTGAAGAAAGGCTCGATGAGTTTGAGTCAATCTTGAAAGAACACCGTTCATAATCAGAAAAGTTTTAAATAAATACCCCCCTCAATAGACGAATACCTATTGAGGGGGTTGTGTGTTTAGCAAGCTATTATTTTTTTGTGGGAAATAGGCCTCTAAGCGATAGATTGGGTGACCTTTGGCTGAGAATTTTTCCTCGTATTCAGTTTGTATGTTTCCTTGAAAATCGCTATGATGAAGATCTAACCATACTTGACGAAAAACGAAACCATATTGACTCATAGAAGCTAAAGAATACTGAAAGAGACTCATATTATCTGTCTTGAAATGAATATCCCCATCAAGTTTTAAAATTGTTTGGTATTGGCTTAAAAATTTAGGGGAAGTTAAACGTCGTTTAGTATGACGAGCCTTGGGCCAAGGATCAGAAAAGTTAAGATATACACGGTTGACTTCTCCATCACTAAAGAAATGGTTCAAATCGCCACCGTGGGCATTAATAATTTGTAAATTTTCTAGTTGGGTATTTAGTTGTAAATCCAGAATAGAAACAGCTACTGAAGTTTGTAATTCGATGGCAATATAGTTGATGTTAGGATGGGCTTTAGCCATTTCAACTATAAATTGTCCTTTACCTGATCCAACTTCAATATGAATGGGTTGATTTTTAGCAAAACGCTTTTGCCATTCCCCCTTAAAGTCTTGGGGATTTTGAGTAACATATTTTGGATAGGCCTTTAATTTATCAGCGGCCCATGGTTTATGACGTAATCTCATAGTCTCTCCTTTTTAATTTTCATAGATGTTTTTTAGCAAAACAACAGTTTCATTGACTTGATAATGACGATCTTCTGCATAATATTCTTTAATCAGATTAAGGCAAGCTAGGAGACTGTACCATTTTACCCGTTTTTGAAAGGAGTCAGTAATAGGAAATTCATAGAGATTAAACCATTGCATCCATTCTGTAGGTGAAAAATAATGACAAAGTAGATAGCAGATATCAAATAGTGGATCAGCAATTTTAACATTATCCCAATCGACTAAGTATAAATGTTGGTCATTTGTTAACAAAAAGTTATTATGATTAAGATCTCCGTGACAGATGCAGTAGTCTATCTCTAAAAAATCTCGATCAATCATGTGCTCCATCTGCTGGATAATATGATTAAAATAGCTGTGAAACTTTAATGAATGGGGTAGACCTTGATAATAATCCTTTATTAAATCTAGAGGAGACGACTCCTGAGCTTTTGCGCGTTTGAGTAGATTCAAAAGAGAATCGTTTTGGTGGATAGAGCGGATCAAATCAATGACTTCTTGGTTAGCCATATCCTGTTTATTTAATAATTGACCCTCCTCCCATTCTTGAGCAGTTAATATGTCTCCCGTATAAGTTCTTTGAGTCCATTTTAGTTTAGGGGTAATACCTTCAGCAGCTAAAGCAGCGATAAAGGGCGAGGTGTTACGTTTAAAAAAGACTTTTTCGTCTTTACTGACGCCCATATAAGCTTGACCAGTGTTTCCGCTCAATGGGGTTATTTGCCATTCTTCACTATCATGGTACATAACCTCGCTCCTTTCATTAAAGTGATACTCTTTATTCTAACATGCTAATCTTTTAGGTCAACAGCTTTTATTTTTGATTATAAATAATAATATATAGATTATTTTAAAAGTATAAATGGATTAGTAAAATTTGAACATAAGAAAAAGCACCTTAAAGTGCTTAGAAAATGTATGTAAGTTAAGCTTCGAAGGTATTTAAAATTTCTCCAGTATAGATATCTGCAACAAAGTGGTAGTGAACGATCTGGTCATTTTCCTTACGTGAGATGCCTCCTGTGTATACCAATGGACGGGAATTGTAGGTAGTATATTCAATAGGGTCATAATCGATCCAAGAACCTGTGATTTCTCCTTCAAGCGCGAAGGCTTCACGAATACTTTCTAATACCTTACCAGCGTTTAAGGGGCGATTTTCCTTATATAATAGCGTACCTGCAGCACCAATAACAATTCCAGATATCAACACAATTGTTCCTAGTAAGCTGTAATTTTTGTTTTGAGACATATCTTTCCTCCTATTTGTGATAAGTAATCTAACTTCTTATCGCTTTTGAAACTTATCTTGATCATACCATAAATTTTATTTAAAGAATACTTTTCAAACTTGTACGCCAATTGCTTTTAAAGTATTTTTGTGACAGAATAAAAGGAGAATAATAAGTCAAATAAAGATGAGGAGGGTGTGGCTTAGCCACAAATTTTATGAACGATCAAACTTTTGCCTTAATAAAAAAGTTAACTGAATTACAAGGAATCTCAGGTCACGAAAAACGTGTTAGAGACTTCATGCATCAAGAAATGTCTCCGCTTGTTGATGAAATACATCAGTCTAGTTTAGGAAATATCTTTGGTATCAAACATAGTAAGAAAGAGGGAGCACCTCGTTTAATGGTGGCAGCGCATATGGATGAAGTGGGCTTTATGGTTCGTGAAATTACCGATCGAGGCCTTTTCAGAGTAGTCCCAATTGGTGGATGGAACCCTTATGTGATTTCAGCCCAACGCTTTACGTTGCAAACTAAAAAAGGCGATTATCCGATTGTATCTGGAGCAGTTCCTCCTCATCTCTTAAGAGAAAAAGGCGCTAAATCACAGCTTAAGGCTGATTCTATTCTTTTTGATGCAGGATTTACTTCTAAGGAAGAAGCAGAAGAATTTGGAGTGAGATTAGGCGATCCAATTGTACCCCAAGTGGAAACTATTAAGACAGCAAACGGTAAATCAATTCTGTCTAAAGCATGGGATAACCGTTATGGATGTACAGTTGTATTAGAAACGCTTCGTGAAATTCAAAATGAAGAACTCAATAATGAATTAATTATTGGAGCAAGTGTTCAAGAAGAAGTTGGTTTAAGAGGTATTAGAGGGGGCGTTCATGAATTCCAACCGGATCTTTTTGTAGCGGTGGACTGTTCACCAGCAAATGATATTGAAAAAGCGACTCAAAGTGAAGGGCAATTAGGTGGAGGGTTCTTACTGAGAATCCAAGATCCTGGTATGATTACTCACAAAGGCTTGCGCGAGTATATTGAAGATACTGCAAACACCCATAATATTCCCTACCAATGTTTCTTCTCTAAAGGTGGTACTGATGCTGGAGCTGCTCATACTATGAATAAGGGTGTTCCTAGTGCAGTGATTGGAGTTCCAGCACGTTATATTCACGGCCATCAAACTTTATTTACTATCTCAGATTATGAAGCAGCCAAAGAAATGCTCTTGCATTTAGTACGTAATTTTGATCGCACGACTTATGAAACGATTATTAAATCATAAAAGGAGCAATTAAATGAAAAGTTTAGCATTTTATAATAAAGAAGGAATTGGCGATGTACTTCTTTTAACTAATGGAATAACGGATGAAGATCATCTCAGCTACGAACGCAAAGGGGATGTTACCATAATTAGAGATCAGACAAATGATCAAGTGATGGGTATTAATATTCATCGTTTATCTAAGCATTTTAAAGTGGAGGGTCAAGGTCTTGTTAAATTAAATAAAGAACAAGAAATGCTGGTTAAAAACCTCATTAAAGAGGCAGGCTTTGATTTAGAGGTCGAAATCGATCGAGAAGAAAAATTTGTGGTTGGATTCGTTGAAGAATGTCAAGCTCACGAAGATTCTGACCATTTAAATATTACTCAAACACGAGTGAGCGAAGATGAAGTCTTACAAATTGTTTGTGGAGCAGCTAATATTGCGCAGGGTCAAAAAGTTTTAGTGGCCAAATCAGGTGCAGTGATGCCTTCGGGCGCAATTATATGGCCTGGTGAATTACGAGGCGTTCCTTCTAGAGGTATGATTTGTTCTACCCGAGAGCTTGGTTTAGAAGATATTCAAAATGATCCAGGCATCTGGGTATTGCCGAATCATTTTGAAGTAGGAACAAGTTTAGCAGAAGTAATTCAAAGCTATTAATTTAGAGAAAAATCACAAAGGAGATCGCTATGACTTCTGAATATAAAGGTCCAGCTTTCAAAAAAGGTCATCACTTAGCTGGAAACAAGAAAAGAAAATTTCATCTTGGTATGGGGAGTCATCGTAGTTCTGAACACGCTTTAGAAGAGCCCGCTTTTAAAAAGGTTCAAAAGAAGATAGAATCTAATAGAATGTCAGATAGACCTTCTGATCGGTGGTTTGAATCCGGTTCAGGAATATTAGAAAGCTTTTCAGACAAACCACTATCATCCTCTTATCAAACAGCTTATGGACGGGAAGCAAAGCATTACCGACTTGAAAAAGCTAGTCAAGCCATGCAAAGCAAGAAAACTTTAGATGAACAGTTTGAAAATGAGCCAAATGAGACAAAGTTTTCTTATGCTTATGATATTCCTTTCTTGCATAATAAAGATTATCGTAGGAATAATATGGAAAACAAATTGCAAAAGGATTATAATAACTCATTGTCTACAAGCGAAAGAGAAAAAACTAAACAAGGCAATCAAGTAATAGAAGAACGTTTAGCCAATATTGATCATTCCTTGAAAGCAGTTCAACGGATGCAAGAAGGGCATCAAGAGTGTTGGACTATGAAAAAAGTTGACCGTCAGATACTCAAACGTTTAGTGAAAGACAAGCAATCCTTTCTCTTGTTTACTAAGGAGGATAATGAATAATGTTAGATAAAAATACTGTTTATCACTTTGTGGGAATAAAAGGCTCTGGTATGTCTGCCCTTGCTTTGGTTTTACATGGTGAAGGATACCATGTACAAGGCAGTGATGTAGCTACTTATTTCTTTACACAACAAGAATTAGAAAATCAATCCATCAAAATTCTAGAATTTTCAGCCGATAATATCCAAGCGAGGCAAACGATTATAGCAGGCAATGCATTTAATGATGAACACCCTGAGTTAGTGAAAGCGAGAGAATTAGGTCTACCTATTTATCGCTACCATACCTTTATTGGTGACTTATTAAAACAATACACTTCAATTGCTGTCACAGGTTCACACGGTAAGACTTCTACGACTGGTTTGCTGGCCCATACTTTAAAAAAACTAGCTCCTCTTTCTTATCTCATTGGTGATGGTACGGGTTTTGGCGATGAAGAATCTACCTATTTTGCCTTAGAGGCTTGTGAATATCGCCGTCATTTCATGGCCTATCAACCTGATTATGCGATTATCACCAATATTGATTTCGACCATCCAGACTATTATCAATCCATTGAAGATGTCTTTTCAGCCTTTAATGACTTTAGCCACCAAGCAAAAAAAGGAATTATCGCTTGGGGGGATGACCCATTTTTATCTAAATTGCAATCAAATGTTCCTGTCTATCGCTATGGCCTCAATGATAACCAAGAGTTTTATACTGATAATATTCAACGTACGCCAAAAGGCTCTGATTTTGACGTATATATTAAAGGAGAAAAATTTGGACACTTTCACCTTCCTGCTTATGGCGAGCATAATATTTTAAATGCCTTAGCGGTTATTACCTTACTCTATTTAGAAGGATTTAAGGCTAAAGACATTGCTGAACAAATGGCAAGCTTTCAGGGGGTAAAGCGTCGTTTTTCAGTAAGACAAGTTGAAGATTTAATTATTATTGATGACTATGCCCACCATCCAAGTGAGATAAAAGCAACAATTGATGCGGCTCAACAAAAATATCCTAATCGACGGGTAGTAGCAATCTTTCAACCCCATACTTTCAGTCGTACCGTAGCTTTGCTTAATGAATTTGCTGAAGCTTTATCAATTGCAGATCATGTTCATTTAGTTGATATTTTTACTTCAGCTAGAGAACAATCAGGTGATGTCAAAATTGAAGATTTAGCTAGAATGATTAATGAAAAAGTTGAAATTATTTCGAAAGATCATCTTTCACCGCTTATGGATTACAAAGATGAAGTCCTTTTATTCATGGGAGCGGGAGATATCGACCATTTAGCTCGTCAATTTGAAACAGCCTATGCGAGTCTTCATGTAAAAAATTTATAATGTAATTTGATTCTTAAAGCCAGCGAATTCGTTGGCTTTTTGCATAAATAAAGGAGTGACATAATGTCAAAACGTACCATACTTTTAATTGATGGATCGAGTTTAGCCTTTCGTTCTTTCTTTTCAATCCTTGATATTGAACGTTTTAAAAATCGATCAGGTCTTCATACTAATGCTCTTTTCACTTTTAAGAGAATGTTAGATAATGTCTTGAGTCAATTTAAGCCAACCCATGTTTTAGTGGCATTTGATAAGAGTGGTGGCACTTTTCGGACAGAAAAATATCAAGACTATAAAAGTGGACGCCAAAAGACACCTACTGAATTCAAAGAGCAGATTCCATATTTTCGTGTGCTGTTAGAAGCCTATGGTATTAAACATTATTCTTTAAGTAATTATGAAGCGGATGATATTATAGGAACTCTTGCTTATCAAGCAGGCCAAGCAGATCAAGTTATTGTCCTATCTGGAGATAAAGATTTAACTCAATTAGCCAGTGATAAAACAACTGTGTATATTACGCGTAAAGGTGTTTCTGACCTAGAAGCATACACCCCTCAATCAATCCAAGAAAAATGGGGGATTGAGCCTTTACAAATTATTGACATGAAAGGTCTTATGGGGGATTCATCTGATAATTACCCAGGTATTACTAGAGTGGGTGAGAAGACAGCACTTAAATTACTTCATCAGTTTGGTTCAGTAGAAGCCATGTATGATCGCTTAGATGAGTTAAAAGCTTCTAAAATGAAAGAAAACATTATTAATGATGAAGCTAATGCAAGGATGAGTAAAGATTTAGCTCGTATTCTTCATGATGCACCGATAGAATTGACAATTGAGGAGACTCTTTTGCACCAACCAGATTACCAAGCTTTAGCTGAGTTCTATCGTCAAATGGACTTTCAAACTTTCTTGAAAGACTTGCAAGTTGAGCAAGGGGAGTCGAGTACGATTAATCAAGCAGCAGAAGATTTACCTGAAATTTCCATCCAAGTAATCGATTCAGCAGACCGGATTGAACCCACTATCTTACCTGATCAAGCAGTGTATTACAGTGAAATCTTACAGGACAATTATCACTTTGCCCCTATTAAAGCGGTCGCTTGGTTAGATTTTAAACAAAATCAATTGTACATCCTTCCTGAAGACTTAGCTTTTAGCAGTCAAGTTTTTAAAGAGTGGTTAACTAACGAAGACAAGCAAAAAATCTTTTTTGATTATAAACGTGAAGCGGTCATAGCTTCCCGTTACGATACACAAATTAATGGCATAATGATGGATGTTTTGATTGCCACTTATTTAATTGATACAAAAAACAACCAAGAACTTGCGGATGTGGCGAATCTTTTAAATCTGCCAGTGACAGTGCAATACGATGAAACGATCTATGGTAAGGGAGCAAAAAGAGCTTTACCTGAAAATAAGGATCAGTTTTACCAACATTTAGCCAATAAATTACAAACTCTAAAAGCAGTTCAACAACCATTAGAAAATCGTTTAGAAGAACTAGAGATGACAGACCTCTATCATGAAATAGAGTTACCTTTGGCTCAAACCTTAGCCAAGATTGAAATCGGTGGCATAAAGGTTGATCGTTCAACTCTAGATGAAAAAAATGAGCAAGTTCTAATTCGTATGCAAAAAATGGAAGAAGAAATTCATAACATGGCTGGCTCAACTTTCAATGTGAATTCTCCTAAACAATTGGGTATTGTTCTTTTTGAAGATTTAGGCTTGCCTATTATCAAGAAAACAAAAACCGGGTATTCTACAGCAGCTGATGTTTTGGAAAAGTTGAAAGACAAGCATCCCATTGTCCCAGCTATTTTAGCCTATCGACAGATTGCAAAATTACAGTCGACCTATTTAGCAGGGCTTCCACCCTATATTAAAGAAGATGGTAAGATTCACACACGCTTTGTCCAAACTTTAACTCAAACAGGACGTCTTTCATCCACTGATCCTAACTTACAAAACATACCAATCCGAATCGAAGAAGGACGGCTAGTGCGTCAAGCTTTTGTACCAAGCAAGAAGGGCTGGAAGTTATTTGGGGCGGATTATTCACAAATTGAATTACGCGTTTTAGCTCATATTTCGCAAGATCAACACATGCAAGAAGCGTTTAGAAATAATGAAGATATCCACTCTGCTACGGCTAGAAGAGTCTTTAACCTAGAAGATGATCAGGCAGTAGATGCAGACCACCGTCGCCAAGCCAAGGCAGTTAACTTTGGAATAGTATATGGAATTTCTGATTATGGTTTATCACAAAATTTAAACATTACCCGTAAAAAAGCCAAGGCTTTTATTGATCGTTACTTTGAAATGTTTCCGGGCATCAAAACATTTATGGAAACGATTGTGGAAGAAGCTAAAGAAAGAGGCTATGTAAAAACACTCTTCAATCGCCGGCGTTATTTACCGGATATTCACGCTACCAATTTTAATGTTCGTTCCTTTGCAGAACGAACTGCTATGAACTCGCCAATTCAAGGAAGTGCGGCTGATATTATTAAAGTTGCCATGGTTAATTTAGATCAGCGCTTGAAAGAGGAAGACCTTCAATCACGCATGATTTTACAGATACATGACGAATTGATCCTTGAAGGACCAGAAGAAGAAATGTCGATCTTAGAAAAAATAGTTCCACAAGTGATGGAGGAGGCTGCTGATTTGAGTGTTCCACTAAAAGTAGACTATCATTATGGAGATTCTTGGTTGGAGCTTAAATAAATAGAAATAAACTCACAACAAAATGTCTTAGAACTTGAAAATTCTTAAGAATTTAACTTGTGAGTTTTTGATTTATCATATGTAAAAGTTTACTAATTTTTGTTATATTGAGAAACTTAAATTTTTCATTGACGCACTTTTAAAATTAATATAAAATAAAACTAGCCACTTTGAAAGCGTTATCAAACAGTGGTAAAATAAAAGGAGGTTTTTTATGATTACGAATGGATTTCACTTTATCGCCTTCATGTTACTTTTCATAGGTGTAATGGTTTGGCTTGAAAGCAAGTATAAGGATTCGAAGTTCTTTACTTATGTACCAGCACTGATAATAGTTTATTTTGGAACGATGTTATTTTCAACCTTTGGTTTTTGGCAAGGGGAGGAAGTCTTGGGTGCAAGGGGAGCGATTAAGGATGCTATTCTTCCAGCTATGATCTTTCTAATGCTTCTAAGAGCTGATTTAAGAGATATTGCCAAGTTAGGCTGGAAAATGATCCTATCATTTTTCTCAGCAACAATCACGATTACAATAGGCTTTGTAATCGCTTTCACCCTATTCAAAGGCATCCTATCGCCGGATGCTCCGCTCACGCTTGGTGCCTTAGCAGGTAGTTGGGTAGGTGGCGTCCAAAATATGTCTGCTGTTATGGAATCATTAAATCTTAATAGTGAAAGTATGGGATACACTCTTTTGATTGATTCGATTGATTATTCAATGTGGATAATGTTCTTGTTAGCTATGGTACCTTTTGCTAAAAAGTTTAATAAATGGACCAAGGCTGACACCTCTGTCATAGATAAAGTGAATGAAAATTTAACTATTAAATTTGATAAAATTAGCACAGCCATTGAGCATCATCATATTCTACTGTTATTAGGTTTAGCTTTTAGTTTTACTGCCCTAGCACAAACGATAGCTGGCTACTTACCTGGTAACTTTGAAACAGGCTGGACAATCATTATCGTTACTTTTATTGGTTTAGCGTGCGCTATGACACCTTTAGGTAAGATTCCGGGTGCCCCACAGCTATCTAATGTTTTGTTATATTTATTAATTGGTTTAATTGCAGCTACTTCAAATTTTGCCGAATTAACCCAAGCCCCAGCTTATATTTTAACTGGTTTTGTTATTTTGTTAGTTCACGGCATATTAATGTTAATTATAGCTAAGCTTTTTAAGTTGGATTTATTCACATGTGGGGTGGCTTCATTAGCTAATATAGGTGGAGTAGCATCTGCACCAGTTTTAGCAGCGGCTTATTCTCAATCTTTAGTGCCTATTGCTGTATTAATGGCCTTAATAGGTGTAAGTACGGGAACATTTATTGGAATACTAATTTCAAATCTTTTAGCATTTTTAGCTTAAAATCTTTAAAAACTGTATCTTTTAAGATGTGACAACAATAGACGATTGTTTGAATGATATTTTATCTGTCTACTTGACAGGGGGCATATCAGAAATTCAATCGTCTTTTTTGTGTCCTTATTAAGACAAAATCTTTAAAATAGCTTGAAGCTTCTAAGCTAGGATGAAAGTCCCCCCCTCTTAGTATATAATAATTGGTGTACATAAAAGAAAAGGACGGAAATTATGATAAAATTAATGAAGCAAATCACTCGTTTTGTTTTTGTTGGAGGGACAGCGACCCTACTAGATATGGGGATCCTCTATTTGCTTAATTATCAATTTGGTGTTAATCACCATATTGCCGCAACCATTGCTTTTGTAGTAGCTACCTTTTATAACTATTACCTGTCTATGAAATTTGTTTTTAAAAGTAAGTTTGAAGCAGGAGAACGACATAAAGAATTCCTGGCTTTTTTCATTTTAAGTGTTATCGGATTGCTAATCACCCTAATCGGCTTGGTGATCTTTGTAGATTGGCTCAAGTGGGATGTAATGATTTCTAAGGTACTGATCGGTATTGTTGTGATGATTTTTAATTTCGTGACACGTAAAATTTATTTTGAAGGGGAGGCAGACCTACATTGAAAATAACAATTTTGATTCCCTTTTATAATGAAGAAGAAATGATCGAAAAGACTCACCAAGTTTTAAGTAAAGAATTGAAAACAATGGTTGAGTTCGAATTTGAATTACTTTATGTGAATGATGGCTCCTCCGATCACACCTTAGAATTGATGCGAAAAATTGCTGAACAAGATGAGCGAGTTAAATACCTTTCATTTAGTCGCAATTTTGGTAAGGAGGCTGCAATGTTAGCGGGCTTTGATCATGCCAGTGGCGAAGCAGTTATTATTATGGATGGAGATTTACAAAATCCGCCATATTTAATTAAAGAAATGATTGCTAAATATCAAGAAGGCTATGATGTGGTGAATGCCAAGCGAAGTCGAGATGGCGAACGAAAAACAACCAGTTTTTTTGCAAAAATCTTTTATAAAGTTGCCAACACCATGATGGATGTCGAATTGACGGATGGTGTTTCGGATTTTCGTCTGTTATCACGGCCAGCCATTAATGCTATTACCTCATTAAGAGAGTATAATCGTTTTTCTAAAGGATTATTTTCTTGGATAGGTTTTAAGGAAACGGTCATTGAATATGAAAATGAATTACGACAAGCAGGACAAACAAAATGGTCATTCAAAAAGTCTTTAAACTACGCTTTAGATGGAATCCTATCCTTTTCTAATCATCCCTTAAGAATGATTTTTGGCTTAGGTTTAACTTGTATTGCAATTGCCGGACTCTATATTATATGGTTACTTTTTAACTACTTTAGTGATCCGAGTCAAGCAGTATCAGGTTACTTCACCACTATTTTTACAATTGTATTTTTTGGAGGCGTTCAATTAGTCTCCATTGGGGTTTTAGGTGAATATATTGGTAAAATATTCTATGAGGTAAAGGGAAGGCCTCATTATATTATTGAAGAAAGCAATATTAAGAAGGGGGACCAGGAATGAAGAAAAAAACATGGATTTATGGAATGAGCGGCTTGGCTCCTTTGGCCTTAATGCTAGTAGGGTGGTTTATTAATGATTTCTTTCCTTTTGGAGAAAAGTCTTTCTTAGCTATCGACTTTAATCAGCAATTTATTGATTTATATATATTTATGCGAAATTCTTTTTATTCAGGTGATTTTGGCGCTTTGTTTTATTCTTTTACCAAATCAATTGGAGGAAATATGATTGGGGCTTGGGCTTATTACTTAATGAGTCCTTTCAATATATTTTATTTAATTTTACCCATGAAATGGATAACCTATGCTATATTTTTATCGGTATGGTTGCGGTATGGGGCTATGGGCTTATCCATGGCTTATTATCTTATTAAACGCCATGGTGGCCAAAAAAGACCTTATTTGACTTTGATTTTGGCTACCACCTATGCCTTGAATGGTTTCGCTGTGTCTTATCAAATGACACCTATTTTTATGGATGCATTATGGCTAATGCCTCTGCTACTTGTAGCGCTAGAAAATGTACTGGATGGTAAAAAGCCTTACACCTACATTTTTCTTTTGGCTTCGACTATGATCATTCAATATTATATGGGCTATATGATTTGCTTGTTTATTTTATTCTATAGTTTTTATTATTTGTTTGTTCAATATTACCAAGTACATAAAGACCATTATTTTAAATTTTTAGGACAAAATGTTGTTCGCTTAGGTATGTTTTCTTTAATAGGAATTGGACTGTCAGCTCTATTATTAGTGCCTAACATTTATAACTTACTCTTTTCAAAAGCTGCTTTGGAATCGACTCTATCTTTTGATTGGGAATTACAAATAAATCCATTAGATATCTTTGCTAAGTTAATGATAGGGGCTTTTGATAATGAGTCATGGTCTGCGGGACCGAACTTACCCAACATATATGTTGGGTCCTTAGCTATGGTGGGGGTAATCAGTTATTTCCTATCGAAAACAATTAAAACCAGCCATAAATGGGCGAGCGCTACAGTTTTAACTATCTTCTTCTTTTCTATGACCCATGAATTCACTAGCAAGATTTGGCATATGGGACAAAATCCAGCAGGCTTTTTCTATCGTTTTTCTTGGATTCTAGTCTTTTTCCTTATCTTATTAGCTTATCAAGGACTCAAGGATAAAGTGATTGAAAGCCAGGAAGTTTTCATTGGAATAGCTATTGCCCTCTTAATTCAGTCTGTAGTGATGGTCAAGGAATATTCTTTCCTGACTCCTGAACAAAGACAAGCTTCCGCCTTTATTTTTGGGCTAATGTGGTTGGTTCTTTATTTAGTAAAACAGCCTCACTTTAAATGGCTGCTAGTTTTATTATTAAGTTTTGGAGAGTTAAGTGCCAATGCCTATCTTTCCCAGGGAAGACTAAATCATAACAATGCTTTTAAATTTGAAAATGCACTGGATGTCATTGACGAATCTATTGATAAAATTCGTCCAGACAAAAGCGATTTTTACCGTATCTCTAAAACATTCTATCGGTCTAAAAATGATCCGATGACTTTTAGTTATCCTGGAATGACAACCTTCACCTCTAGTTTAGAAGGCTCTACACGAGATTTGTTCGAAGAACTAGGAAATTCAGCGATTGATGCATCTATTTATTATTATGGTACTCCTTTAACTGATGCTCTATTCGGAGTGAAGTATTTTGTAAATAATGAACCCTTTTCAAGTGATGATCAAGCTGTTATTGATCAGACTTATATTTTTCCAACGGATGTGACACGCCTAGATATTACTAATGAGGCGAATAAGGTAGATGAAACCGATCGATTTACCATTTTCCAAACTCCTAAAACATTGCCGATTGCTTTTGGAGTAAGTAATCAGTTAGCTCAATTGAATTTAATTGAAAACCGACCGATCGCTAACCAAAATGCGATTGCTCAAGCTCTCCTATCAGATGATACAGAAATTTTCAAACTGGTTGAGACCGAGGTGACTTTAACCAACTTAATTCATGGAGCGACACAATCAGGAGGTCAAATCTTTTCTCGTGAAGATAATACACTGGATGGTTCAATGAAGTTGATTTTTACGCCAACTACTGATGATTCCTACTTTGTCGATATTCCGCGCAGTTTATCAACCTATAAGGGAGAAGTCGACATTTTATTAAATGGACAGAATTACGATTATCGCTCTAAATTCGGAGCCAATCAAGTCTTTAATATTGCCCATCAAGCCAAAGGTCAAGAACAAGAGTTGGAGATCATTATTAAGGCTGACCGACAATTCAATTTGACAGATCTGAAGATTTACCAAATGGATCAAAATAAGGTTAACCAAATAATCGAAGACCGGCAGTCAGAGGCCATACAAATAGAAGAGTGGGGCTCCAACTATGTGAGAGGTTCGATTACAATTAAAGATAGCCCTTGGGTGTTTACTTCTATTCCGTACGACCAAGGATGGCAAGTGAAGGTCGATGGAGAACTTGTAGAAGACGAAAAAATATGGGATTCTCTTTTGGCCTTTCAAGTAGAAGCTGGCGAACATCAACTTGAAATGATCTTTCAGCCGAGAGGCCTTTTATTGGGAGCAGGCATTACTAGTTTGTCTGCCTTAAGTTTAATTGCTTGGGCTCTTCTAGAGCAAAAGTACGGCAAGTTCTTAATGTTTCATCTAAATGGTGAGTCGTTAAATAAACGACAAATTGGTCGCTCAGCCAAAAAGTCTCCTACTGACCAGCAGGTTGAAAGGTTCAAAATTACAAAAGACCCAACGAATGACATTAAAGTAGAGGAGTAAATTTCAAGATGAGTCAGAAAAAATCTTTAATTATTTCTTGGTCACTTGGCTTTCACTTTCTATCAGCTTATCTAATAACGGCGATTTTAAACATTATGATGTGTCCTGAACTCAATGTTTTGGTCATTCTGGATAATCAAGTGTCCATATTTTCTTTTTTAAGTATGCTTGTTTTAGTTTTTTCACTTTTATTAGCGGGCGATTTTCATTTTTCAAGAGAAGATTTAAGAGGAGAATTTTTTACTATTGTCTTAGTAATATTTTGTCTATTCTTTACATGGCAAAACTCATCCTTAGTAATCGTCTTGGGTGTGTTTTTTCTTTTAATGACCTACTATTGCTATCTCTTTTTCAATAGACTTAAGAAACAATTCATTGTATTGGGAGGAGCTTATATCTTAGCGATACGCTTCATTTATCTGGCTGTTTTTTTGAATGAAGAAACATTTGTAACAAATAGTTCATCAATGGATAAAAAATTATTAATCTTATTTATTTTAAGTGCTATTTTAGCTTACTTCTTAACTCGTGGAAGTCTTCTGGAACGATTAAATTTAAGAATGAGGTCAGGGAGTTTATGGGCAATATTCTTTCTGTCCATTATATTGTATGCATCAACAGTTGGCTTATGGGTAATTGCTAGAGTTTTAGTCTATGCTTCACCGACTTATGATATGGGCATTTTTTCGCAGATGTTTGAGAGTATGGCGAATGGGATGGGGCCTATTACAACTTTAGAAAGAGGAGAAAAGTTGTCACATTTTGCAGTGCATCTCTCTCCTATTCATTATTTAATTCTGCCTGTTTATTGGCTATTACCGAGTCCTTTGACTATTCAAGCGCTTCAAGTTCTCATTGTAATGTCAGGAGTCATACCTTTATATTTAATACTTAATCAGTTAAAGTGGAGTGTGAAGTATCGAATTGTCTTTCTTTTGCTCTATTTATGGATGCCATCATTGACTAGCGGTCAATTCTATGACTATCATGAAAATTGTTTTTTAGCACCATTAGTTTTATGGTTAATTTATGCCGACCTCAGTCAATCGAGCTGGAAGATGGCGGTAGCAACCCTATTATTATTAGCAGTCAAAGAAGATGCGATTGTTTATGTAATAAGTATCGGGGCTTTCTTTTTATTACAAAATCTTTGGCCCCAAACGTCTAAGGTAAAAAAAGTAATACTTGGGCTTCAGATTATTATACCAATAGCTTATTTTTTCTTTGCTATTACTTGGTTAAGACACTTTGGCACTGGGGCAATGACTAGTCGCTTTGCCAATTTTATGCTGACAGACCAAGAGGGTTTAATCCATGCGGTCTTTAATGCCATAAAAAACCCCGCATTCACATTAGCAAGTATTTTTACTTATGAAAAGTTAAAGTATCTCTTGATTATTTTTGCAAGCCAGGCCTTCTTACCCTTGCTACAAGTTTCATGGCGCCCGTATATTTTATTGTTACCCCTTTTGGTCATCAATCTTGTCAGTGACTGGCCTTATCAAGTCGACTTATTTAAACAATATCACTTTGGGTCGAGCACGCTTATTCTTTTTATGTCTATCATAACCATTGAACATTGGCAAAGAAGAAAAGTGTATCTGTTTCGAACCAAAAAAATCTCATTTGAACAATTATCTAGCTTTTTCATCACCTTATCAATATTAGCAAGCCTTTCGTTTTTTGTAACAATGATAGGCCCTAGAAAGTATGATTATCAATCCTATCAAAACGACACTGAATTTTATCAATCGATTCAAGAGACCTTAGCTAAAATACCAAAAAATAGTAGAGTTGTGACGGTATCCTCATATACGACACCTTTATCAAAAAATTCAGAACTTTATGATCTTTTCTATCATAATAATCGAGAAGTAGACCTTACTATTGATTATGTTGTTTTTAATCGCTCAATTTTAGAAGGTCAATCAGAAGAAAAACAAGTAATTGAAAAATATCTTGCTTCAGGCTATATTGAAAGTGATCTTTCAGGTAGGGATGTTGCTATTTTAGAAGCTAGATAAATTTTTGAACCACCTAATCCTAGGTGGTTTTTAAAATAAGACGATATCATCTTTACTATTCGACATAACCGACAAAGTTCTTCTTTCATGATAAAATAAAAATAGATTTCAGTTTAGGAGTGGGTTAAATGCCAGAATTACCAGAAGTAAATGCTGTCATGATTGGATTGAATCAGTTGGTTCAAGGAAAGACCATAAAAAAAGTAAATGTTTATTGGCCTAAAATAGTAGGGGCTGAAAATGCTGAAGAAGTAAAATTGTTTGCTAATCAGTTAATCGACCAACAAATCATTGAAGTCAAACGAAGAGGAAAATATTTAATATTTATTCTTAGCGATAAGGTTATGATTTCGCATTTGCGAATGGAAGGTAAATATCAATACACTCCTCAAGATCAATTGACATCCTATCAAAAAGATAAGCACACTCATGTCGAATTTATGTTCACTGATGAAACTTTATTGAACTATCATGACGTTAGAAAGTTTGGTCGGATTGAAGTAATAGCGAAAAATGAGCTAGAAAATTATTTTCTCGCCAAGGACTTAGGTCCAGAACCCACAGAAAATGAGTTTGATTTAGCAAGTTTTCAAAAAGACCTATCCAAAATTAATCGTATGATTAAACCTGTTCTCTTAGATCAAAAAACAGTGGCAGGTTTAGGAAATATTTATGTTGATGAATCCTTATTTAGAGCAGGAATCCATCCAGCTAGTTTGGCCAGGTCTGTTCCACTAAGTAATATGCAAGATCTACATCAATCAATCATTGAGGTGATTGATGAAGCGGTCAAGGCAGGAGGCTCATCTGTTCGAACTTACCGCAACAGTTTAGGACAAGCAGGAGAATTTCAACAACAATTGCAAGTGTATGGGCGCAAGGGACAGCCTTGTTTTCGTTGTGGTACTACCGTAGAAAAAACTCAGTTGGCTCAACGAGGCACACATTACTGTCCAAGGTGTCAGAGATATTTTACTTAGTAAAAACAAACATGATCGACTAAACAGGAGGTATAGTATGACGTTTTTGATAGCATTAACAGGAGGAATAGCAACCGGTAAATCAACCGTGGCTCAAATAATTAAAAATTTAAACTATCCAGTTATTGATACGGATCTAATTGCAAGGAAAGTAGTTAAGCCTGGTAGTAAGGGATTAAATAGACTGGTTGAAAGATTTTCTGAAAAAATTCTATTGGGCTCAGGTCATTTAAACCGTCCACTTTTATCGGCAATAGTCTTCAATGATTCTCAAGCTTTAGAAGCCCTTAATCAAATTTTACACCCTTTGATTCTTGAAGAGCTAAGACGTCAAATTAAAACGTTATCTGAACCATTGGTATTCGTTGAAGTGCCCTTGTTATATGAAGTGGGTTGGCAAGCTTTCTTTGATCAGGTGTGGGTGATCTATGCGCCTTATCATAAGCAATTAGAACGCTTGACTCAAAGAGATCAAATCGATCTAGAAATGGCTCAAAGAAAAATTTCTAGTCAAATCCCCACTATCGAAAAAATTGAGCAAGCTGATTTTGTAGTTGATACTGAGTTTGACAAAGAGACAGTTGCTGAACAAGTTAATCAAGCATTACAAGACTTATTAAATAAGCTATAATAGAATTAGGAATTACTTTAATATATTTATATAGAAAGGGGGAGCTTTGATGGAATGTCCAAAGTGTCATCAGCAACAATCCAAAGTAATTGATTCCCGACCCGCAGAAGATGGTGCATCTATCCGACGTAGAAGAGAGTGTATGACTTGTGGTTTTCGTTTTAATACTTATGAACGTATTGAGAGAACACCTTTATTAGTAGTTAAACGTGATGGAACACGTGAAGAGTTTAATCGTGATAAACTCTTGCGTGGTATTGTTAGAGCGGCAGAAAAACGACCGATTAGTCGTGAGCAAATGGAAGAAGTGGTCGGTCACGTTGAAAATAAAATTCGAGAAGTTTGTGAACAAGAAATTGCTAGTAAAGATATCGGTGAATTTGTAATGCCTTTATTAATGGAATTAGATGAAGTGGCCTATATTCGTTTTGCTTCGGTATACCGTGAATTCCAATCACGTGAAATGTTTATTAAAGAACTTGAAGCCCTAACGCTACAATCAAAATCATCGGAGCAAGAGGACCATGGTCTTACAGATTAATCCTTATCAACCTTATCAAGTCAAATTAGGTCTTCCTTTATCATTTCAGCAACTTCAATGTTTAACTCAACTTTATCAACCGATTATTGGGGCCGATGCAGTCAGTTTATATTTAACTTTGGCCCACCAACCGAGAGAAAAACTTAATTGGACCTATCGGACGATGCACTCTCGATTATTACCTGTTCTTAATATGGGTATAGGGGATTTCAATCAAGCACGCATTCATTTAGAAGCTGTGAATCTTATAAGGACTTATCGAGATGAAAAGTCACATGATGACTATACACGGCAAACTATTTTCTATGAAATGCAAATGCCTTTGTCAGTGGAACATTTTTTTAAACATCCCCAATTATCATTAGCTCTTTTTAATCAAATAGGTGATGAGTCTTATTATGGCTTGATTCGTCTGTGGAAAAAAGAAGACCTAGGGCAGACAGCATTAAGCGAAATCACCTTACCTTTCGCTGAGGTTATCAATGCTAAAAGCGAAAACTTTCGTCGTAGTGAATTATTTGAAGCGACCGAAGGCATACAATTCCAAGACCAATACTCAAATTTTGAGCTTGATGAAGACAACTTTCAAGATAGATTTGATTTATCTTTCTTTTATCAGATACTAGCCAGTAAACAAGTTGCTAAAGAATTGATAAGCCAAGCTGTCTTGAACCAAATAGCTAGCTTAAGTCAGTTTTATGAACTGGATGAGGAAGCTATGGCGCAAGTTGTTAAACTCGCTCAAAGTCCAGTCACACAACAAATTGATCTTGAATTGTTAAGAACTTATGCAGCAAAATATCAGTATTTTAAGAAACGCGAATATTATGATCAATTAGTCGACCAGTCAGTCAAAGCAAGTCACGAAGAACTTGCTAATTTGAAAAATGATTTAAGAACGAACTATCCAAGCTTTACCGATCAAGAAATTGAAATTATACTTATCTGTCAGCAAATGAATCCAAGTGAATTTTTAAATCAAATTAAAGAAGAAGCAGGCGGATTTGCGACGAGTTCTGAACATTATTATTTAAAAGAACTAATTGAGAAATCACGTCTGCCACAAGCTGTCTTGAACTTTTTAGTTTATTATTTAATCGTTATGGAAGGGCACGCCAATTTTGAAAAAGGAAGATCGAATCGATTGGCTAATGAGTGGCAACAAGTGGGACTATCCGATCCTGCAGAGGCCTTGGAGTTCTTACATAAGCAGAGACTCTTTAAAGAGAAACAAAGTAAAATTAAAGACAAGCAAAAAGCACAATCATCAAAGAACAATTGGACTAACAAAAAAAAGTATCAAGAGTTGGTGCCTAGTTGGTTGAAGGAACAACAAAATCCAAAAGCCACTTCTCAAGAAAATGCTAGCAGTAAACCAGTTGAGACAAATGGTAAGAACGCATTGTCAAAGGAGATAGATGATGACTCTATAGACAAAGGCGCAAAACCTTCGTCACAATTAAAAGAAGAAGAAATTCGCAAACGACTAGAGAACTTATTAAATAAGGGGGAAGATTAAGATGCAATCCATCAAACAGCTGATGAAAGATTTTGAAAATCAAACACCCCAATCTGCTTCAAGTCAAGAAATGACAAAAGTGCTTCTCAATTATCCTGCTATTAAGGATTTTATCAATGCTAATCAGGACAAAATTTCACTAGAAATGATCATGAATTCTCTATCCAAACTCAACGAGTATCGGATGGAAAAAGAAGCCATGGCAGCAGGTAAAGAAGGGCAAAACCCTGGTTTTACACCGGAACTTTTTATCAACTATAACTATATAGATGTTACCTATGTGCCCACTCAAAGTTATTTACATCAACAGGCCCAAAGAAAAACAGCTGCTTTAATTGATAATCGGATGATGGCTCTAGATGTTCAAAAAGCAAGGCTTGAAGATTACGACTTAACCAGTCCGCAACGTTTAGTGTTGATGGAAGCTGTCACAACTTTTATTGAAGAGATTAAAGTGAATATTCGTCAAGCCAGAGGTATGTATATCGCTGGACCGTTTGGTGTTGGAAAGACCTATTTATTAGGGGCCTTAGCCAATGCTCTAGCCAGTTTGGGTTATCAAGTATCGATGATTCATTACCCAACCTTTACGATGGAAATGAAGGCTGTGATTGGGCAAGACAATCAATTATTTATGATGTTAGAGCAAATTAAGAAGAAAACAGTTCTAATTATTGATGATATTGGGGCGGAATCGAATTCAGCTTGGTTAAGAGATGATTTATTAGGGGTTATACTCGAACATCGGATGAAGGAATCCTTACCAACATTTTTCACTTCCAACTTCACAATGGCAGAGTTAGAAGTTCATCTAGCTTCTAGTCGTAATGCTTCCGACGTGACGAAAGCGGCAAGAATCATGGAAAGAATTAAATTTTTAACTAAGGAATGGCAATTGACGGGAGAAAATCGCCGCTTATCTAACCGTTAATTTATTAAAGAGAGGAAATCGATGTATGAGAGATGGATTCAAATCAACAGATTTTAAAAAAGAGCAAAGGTTTATATTGCTAGTCCTTGCTATTGCACTGATTATTCAAATAACGGTGGCAGGGTTGTATTTCTTTGTGGAAAAGCAAACTGTTTTATTATTTCCTATGTTTTTAGGGATTTTAGCTAATTTGACTGGCATTGGCAGATTAATGCAATTATGAAACTAATTCTTGCATTTTTTTAAGATTGATGGTTTAATGAATTTAACTCAAGATAAGAAATTAATGAGAAGTCACGAAGTTTAATTCCCTCATTTCAAGAGAGAGGTCGTTTGCTGGAAGACCTTAATGATAATTAGCTTTACCCCTTCTTGAATGCTCGACCCAAGCATGAGTGGTAAGTCGAGACGTCGGAGGCGTTAACTCTATGAGATTATCTTATAAAAGATAATGAACTTGGGTGGAACCACGTCGAATACACGTCCCATTGGTTAGTAATAGCCAATGGGACGTTTTGTTTTAAGTTTCAGTAGTACGGAGGAGGAATCTTATATGTCAACAATTCATTTAACATTACCAGATGGTGCTGTAAGAGAATATCAATCAGGCATCACACCCATGCAAGTAGCAGAATCTATCTCTCGTTCTTTAGCTAAAGCAACCTTAGCAGGTAAATTTGAAGGAGAGATTATTGACCATAATCGACCAATTGAAAAGGATGGGTCAATTGAGATTATCACTAATAAAAGTGACGAAGCTTTACAAATTATGCGTCACTCAACCGCTCACTTAATGGCTCATGCTATGACTCGTTTGTATCCAGGTATTCACTTTGGTGTAGGACCTGCCATTGATTCAGGATTCTATTATGATACTGACAAACCAGATCCAATTACCGAAGAAGAATTGCCAAAAATTGAAAAGGAAATGAAAAAAATTATTTCAGCCAATTATCCAATTGAACGGCGAGTGGTATCGCGTCAAGAGGCTTTAGAGATTTTTAAGGATGATCCTTACAAGCAAGAGTTAATCAATGATTTACCTGAAGACGAAATTATCACCGTCTATACGCAAGAAGATTTTACTGATTTATGTCGTGGAATTCATGTGCCTTCAACTGGTAAGATTAAGACTTTTAAACTCTTGTCACTCGCTGGAGCTTATTGGCGTGGCAATTCTGATAATAAGATGATGCAAAGGGTTTATGGAACAGCATTCTTTAAACAAGAAGATCTAGATGAATTCTTAAGATTACGTGAAGAGGCCAAGGAGCGCGACCACCGTAAATTAGGTAAAGAATTGAACATATTCATGATTAGTCCGGAAGCGGGATCAGGTTTACCTTTCTGGCTACCTAATGGAGCAACTATCCGTCGTACCATCGAACGCTATATTACTGATAAGGAAATTTCATTGGGTTATCAACATGTTTACACTCCAATCATGGCCAAGACGGATCTTTATAAGACCTCGGGACACTGGGATCATTATCAAGATGATATGTTCCCGCCTATGGATATGGGTGACGGTGAGATGCTTGTTCTAAGACCGATGAACTGTCCACACCATATGATGATTTATAAAGATGATATTCATTCCTATCGTGAACTACCTATTCGAATTGCAGAATTAGGGATGATGCATCGTTATGAAAAATCGGGTGCTTTATCAGGCTTGCAGCGTGTTCGTGAAATGACACTTAATGATGCGCATATTTTCGTTCGTCCTGACCAAATTAAAGAGGAATTTAAGCGTGTGTTACAGTTGATTTCTGAGGTATATGAGGACTTTGGCATTACAGATTATCGTTATCGTTTATCATACCGTGATCCTGAGGATACTAAGAAATACTTTGATGATGATGAGATGTGGGAAAAAGCCCAAGCTATGCTTAAAGAAGCTATGGATGAATTAGAATTGGATTACTTTGAAGCGGAAGGGGAAGCAGCTTTCTATGGGCCTAAGTTAGATGTTCAATTCAAAACAGCTATTGGCTTAGAAGAAACCATGTCCACAGTACAATTAGACTTCCTACTTCCAGAACGCTTTGACCTAACTTATGTAGGTGAGGATGGTCAAAATGACCATCGTCCGGTTGTTATCCACCGTGGTGTAGTTTCAACTATGGAACGATTCGTTGCCTACTTAATTGAAGAGTACAAGGGATCCTTCCCTACTTGGTTAGCTCCAGTTCAAGTTGTTCTTTTACCAGTTAATCTCGCAGCCCATGGTGAAAAAGTAGAAGAAATCTATCATGCTTTGAGAAATGTTGGTGTTCGCGTTGAAATGGACTTGCGTAATGAAAAACTTGGCTATAAGATTCGTTCAGCTCAAACTTCTAAAGTTCCTTACCAATTAGTAATTGGGGACAAAGAAGTTGAATCTGGTAATGTGAATGTTCGTCGTTACGGTCAAGAAAATTCAGAATCAGTTTCGGTTGAAGATTTCATTGCAATGATTTTAGCGGATATTAATAATAAATCGAAAAAATAAAAAATTATAATTCTAAACACTTATCGCCCAAATTGTCTTTATTAACTACTTAAAGGCAAATTTGAGACTAAGTGTTTTTTTAATTCACAAAAATTATTTTCTAATAAGGCGGCAGTTATTAGCAATGATCATAGCAGTCTTGTATAGGTGTCATGAAGGCACAGGGTATTTCAAGCTTCGTTATCGGTAGCTCAGTCGTCTACCAAACTTTACTAATGGCGGTTATAGGAGCCACGCTCGGTTTGATATTTACTCTTTTAACAGCCCTTTATTTACCAGCAAAAGTACCTTTTGCTTTTTCATGGGAATTAATTGGAATTACAATGATCTTAATGATTGTCTTTGCGGTTTTAGGTGGATTGCTTTCAGTTAGACAAATTGTACGCATTGATCCAAGTTAAGCAATATCTTAGGAGATAAACGTGAAAGCCATAGAAATTAAAAATATTGAAAAAAGTTTTAAAGATGGTGACAAAACAATTCAAGCTTTGAAACAGACTAATTTTGTGATTGAACCAGGCGAATTTGTGGCCATAATTGGCCCATCTGGTTCTGGTAAAAGTACTTTATTATCGATTATTGGAGGGCTCCAAAGTCCTTCAAAAGGTCAAGTATACTTAAAAGAAGAAGATTTTTCCGCTTTAAGTGATAAAGAACGTACTAAACGCCGCTTTGATAAAATAGGTTTAATTTTACAAGCCTCGAATCTTATTCCTTTTTAAAAGTTAAAGATCAATTCCGCTTAGCTGATGAACCGACGGCTAGTTTAGATAGTGAACGTGCTTTCGAGGTAGTGGATCTCTTAGCAAAAATGACTAAGGAAATAGCATAAGCAACAATTATGGTGACGCATGACACGCGGCTAATATCTAAATGTGACCGATTTTTTAAAATGATAGATGGAAAATTAGAAGAAGCCGATAGCAATGAATATTTAAAAAGCAGATTTCCTTTTTAAAGGAGATCTGCTTTTTAATCATCTAAAATTGTCAAATATTCTTTTAATAAAGTTAGTTATTGGATTATCTCTTCGATTTTCTAAAGTGTTTTTTTCTTGTTCGGTTTGAGACTCATTATCTTCTTCACCATCTATGGAAGTTTCATTAAGCTCTTCTTCAACTTTGGATTGAGTTACTTGATTAAGGGGTAAGTTTTCATTTTGATATAAATCAGGATGTTCAGCTAAAGCATCAAGAATCAAGGTTAATTGATCATAAGAAGAAGAATAACTTCCATCTTCTTGGATAAAGTTCCCCATGGATAAGGCAATAATTTCACGCCCATTTTCCTTGCCTGTCGCTACAAAACTATCTCCTGCACCATCTGTGAGACCGGATTTAAGGCCATTAATTCCTTCTCTTCCTAATGATTGACCAGGTAAAAGAGGATTAGGGGTATTAAAAACTTGGCTAAAGTCGCCATCTTCCTGGAAAACATAAGTTTTAGCAGAAGAAATATTTAAAATTTCTGGAAATTCTTTAATGACATTTTGAGTCATCAAAGCTAGGTCCTGAGCAGACATTGCGTTTTCATTACTAGCTAGAGACCCAGCCATACGCCAATCTTCAGGTATAAATTCATTAGGGACACCAGAAGTTGTGTATAAATCGAAATCTACAAAGCCCCAATTATTAAGTTGGTCGATCATCGCTTGAACAGCTGCAGTTTCTGAACCATAGATTTCTCGCATCAGTAAAGAGGCTGCATCATTCCCTGAACGCATAATTAAAGCATGAAGTAAATCATCTACAGTATATTTTTGACCAGCTATTAAAGGGGTGCTAGTTAACTCAGGGTTATCAGAGAGTGCTTGAGTTAGATCACTGGGAGCTTCAATTTCACTTGTAATTTTTATTTTCCCATCTTCAATTGCTTTATAAGTAAGATAGGCTGTAAGAATTTTAGTTGTAGAAGCAATTGGATAGGGGATATTACTTCCTCTTTGAGCTAAAATTCGATTTGTTTCAACATCTACCACAATGAAGGATCTTGAACTAATTGAACTATCAAAAAAGCTGGTTAGCTCCTCTGGGTAATCATCTGGCATGACGACCGTCTTGTATTCTTTGGCCTTATTAATATCTCTAGACAGATCAGGTAATTTAGATAAATTTTCAACTTGGGCTGAAATAGCTTGATTGAATAAATTGCTAAAAAGCATGACTAAAACAAGTTTTTTAAAAAATTTTTGCCAATTTATTGAATGTATAGGCATAGGCTGTCCTCCTTAAAATGGGTGTGACTAACGTTAAAACTAGTCAATAAACTATTCTTTATTATAGCGAAATCTCAATTTAAGTCCAATTGAGATATGAAATTTAAAAAAATCAAAGAAGCATCAAATTTCGTTCACAGTTATGAAAAGCGCAATTTTAAATGTTGATTGGTAAAAATAAAAGAGATTACAACATAGTAATTTTTGATAAAATAGTTTTATTTATTGGGAGAAATTTAATAGAGAGACCACTCATTGATAATAAGGTTAAGTTTTCCCATAAATTGATCCACTGTCCCAATTTCTCTTTTCATTAGAACCAGAGCATAGATAGGGTGTCCATTTTCAAAATAAATAGCTGTACCGTGATAGGCATAATCCAGTTGTCCATATTTAGCAGCCATACCACCTTTGATATAAAGCTTAAAGTGTTGATCTTTTTCAGAAATGGATATGTATCTAACTAGAGGTAAATATTCTTTATCTTGGGCAATTTGTTTTAGTTAAACTAATAAAGTATTAGGAGTAGCATAGTTATATTGATCATAAAGACTTTCTGTCTTTTGACTAGCCCCTGATTTTTCAACCAAATCACGTTTAAAGTCTCCAAAATTGTTTTGATAATAATTAATCAGAATGTTTCAAGCGATGTTATTTGAATACACTAATAAATTTTCAATCAGCTCTTCTAATTGGTATTCAGACTGAATGGGACTATGGGTATTTTTTTCTGCACCTGATTCAAAATCAACATTGCTGGCAGGCAATTGACTTTTCCAGTTAAGTTTTCCCTCTTCAATTAATTAGATGTAAAGAACAGTCGTTCCAACTTTATTGCTAGAAGGAGCATATTGGCCGATAATTTCGTTTAAAAAGTGAGATTCTTTAGTGAAAAAATTATAGTAGGAAATGCCTAGACGAGAAGATGGGGAATTATAGTCATTTATTAAATCATTCACTAAATCAGTAACTGAACGATAGGAATCATAATTTCTTGAATAGGATGTAACTTGATGTTCTTCAATCCGATTTTTTCATCCATGCTGGTTTCTTGAGTCTCAATAGTTGTACTTAGTCTTTCTGACGCAGTTGTAATAGATTCTTCGCTATCAGAAGGAGAATGAGAGTCCTGCTGACAGTCAACTAGAAATATCATAAAAAAGCTAATAAAAAGTTTTTTATCGACATGAGCATTTCCTAAGATAATGTAAGAAATACGGTGTCAACCACATAAACATTGAACTTATTTCTAAATAACGAGTCCATTTAAGCTTTGAGATGAACTGTATTTGGTTAATAATAACTACTTTATGAATAATCTTCAAGATAAAATCTGTTTTTACTTAATGAATATATAGAGCATCTTTTGCTATAATAATAAATATTAGTCATGGAGGTGGATGGTAGTGAATTTGAAATCTTTGACTCAAAGTGAAAATCTTGAAGGTAATTTATTCTTATTGGTGTCAGTTTCAGTCTTATTACCTTTTTATGTTGGTAGCGCTGTTATTTTTTTAACAACCTTATATCTTCTATTTCAACACCGTCGAGACTTGAGACAGATAATGCGCAAACAGAGTTGGTTATTTATCTTTTTGATATATAGTTTAATCATATCAATCTACTTTAGGAATTATATCGGAGTTGCCGTCACATTTGTTCTTTTTTTACTTTTTTTACTATTTAATTTTTATTTTCAAATAATTACTCCTCAGCTTTTTTTAAAACAGATAAAAATTTTCACATGGGGGTCTATCCCGTTAGCTTTGCTAGCGTTTGTAAGATATACTTACTATGTTTTTATGAATGGTTACGATTTATTTTATATTTTTAAGTATCATAATCCGCAAATTCGTGCAGAAGCAACGTTTTTTAATCCTAATTATTATGGACTATATATTGCCATGGTTTTAGTAATGGCTATTTATTTAATGGCGAAAACAAAGCGACCACTTGATCGTTGGTTATCGATGATAGTCATCTTCTTAAATTTAATTAGTTTATTTTTAACTGCTTCGAGATGGTCTATTCCTACTTGTATTGTAGGGATTGTCCTTATGGTATTTTTCTTAAAGCCTAAAATAGCATGGGGGATTGGTTTTGCTTTAGCAGGAGGTTTTTTAACTTTGTTTATAAAACCTGAATTATTACCTAGGTTTACTACTTTGGCGCATGCTTTTGATGACCGTTTTGCAATTTGGTATACTGGATGGCAAATATTTATAACAAGCCCCTTAATCGGAAGAGGGCCTATGGCTTATGTTACCTTTTATTATTTGTTTGCAGATCAAGGAAAAATGCATGCCCACCAGTTATTGATTGATACACTAGCTAATTACGGTATTGTAGGTCTAATGGTTTTAACAATGGCTTTTAGTCATTACTTTAGGAATGTAGTTGAACGAGTCTTCCAACCTAAAATTAGACTAGAATTAGGTCTCATTGTGTCAATATTAGTAATCGTTCTTTTTCACGGTACGATGGATGTGGGAATTTTTTGGATACAAACAGGCTATATCTTACTAAGTATTCTAGTGGTCCCTTTTTGTGTTCTCGAACAATTGGAAAATGAAGTTTAAAAGTATGTTGATCAAATAATTTTGAATACAAAATTCACCCACGCAACTTTTGTTGAAGAAGTTGCGTGGGTGATGTGATTATTATTGAATCTGTTGGTAATGGTACCATTCATTTACGCGTAAATTTAAATCCCCCATAAAATTATCGAGTGTACCCAGATCGTTGGTCATTAGCACTAGACTATATATAGGCTTTCCATCTTCGAAGTATATACCTGTATCGTGATAACCATTACCATACTGACCATATTTAGTAGCCATTCCTTTATCAACGTACAGCTTGAATCGTTGTCCTTTTTGTGCGATTAACATGTAGTTTATAATAGGTTGATAGCTATCATCGAAAGCAATTTTATTAAGATAACCGATTAGCATATTGGGTGTCGCATAGTTCATATTTTGAGTTAAAGCAATCGGTTTATTATTAATGCCTGATAGTTCGATTAAGTCATTGCGATAATCACCATAATTTTCGTAATAATAATCGATTAAAATGTTCCAGGCAGTATTATCTGAATTGACTAGAAGGTTAGAAATCAATTCCTCTAAGCTATAATATGAGCGCAAGGGATTATTGGTGATTCTACCATCACCTTCTTCTAAATCCTTTTCGCTAGCAGGCAGTTGACTATCCCAACTTAGGACACCTGCTTCAATTAGGTCGAGATATAGGACGGAGGTTCCCACTTTGTTGGTAGAAGCTGCATGACGTGCTTCATTTTCGTTTAAGTAATAGGATTCTTCACTTACAAAATTTTGATAAGCAATACCTAGCTTAGAAGAATCAAAGCCATATTCATCAATTAAATCTTCGATAATTTCTTGAACGGAGTCATATTGATCGTAATCTAAGGAAAATGATGAAGCGGCTGGTTGTTGTTCGGTATCATCTTCTTGTGTAGTTTCAATAGTTGTTTTTCCACCACTTGCAGAGGTGGTTTCTTCCTTATCGGTTGTTCCGTCATCTTCAACTATTGGTTTATCTTCTTTAACTGTTTCGGTACTTTCGTTAGGCTCTATGGAAGAAACTTCTAAGTCTTCGTTTGTCTCTTCTTTATCATCGTTTGACTTGTTTTGCTTTTTTATAATTGCTTTTCTTAATTTGTCAGTTTTGGATAAAGTTGTTTCTCTACTCTCTTCT
This sequence comes from Facklamia sp. P13064, assembly GCF_050409425.1. Classification (NCBI taxonomy): domain Bacteria; kingdom Bacillati; phylum Bacillota; class Bacilli; order Lactobacillales; family Aerococcaceae; genus Facklamia; species Facklamia sp. P13064. The sequence goes on from NZ_JBNUPM010000005.1 coordinate 92,031, forward strand.
TTAGTAGAAGATATTTGATCATCTTCATCAGCAACTGACTTTTCAAGTGAGGAAGAAGGTTGACTTTGTAATGATTGTGAATCCTCTAATGAAGCTTGATTGTTAGATGAGTCAACTGAAGAGCTTTTCACTTCAGGGGATGAGGTATTTTGGCAAGCTGTTAACAGCCCTATCATAATCGTTCCTATTATAAATTTTTTTAAGTCCATTAAAAAACTCCTAATATTTAGATTTCTGCAGTATTATATCATCAATTATGATTAATAGCTAAAGGAAATTTGCGCTCTAAGAATTTGAGGGCTAGACGCTAAGACATAAGCATGCCCATTTAGAATCACCTTGTGTAACATATGTTTGACAACTCTAGACACTCTAGAATGCTCTAAGAATTTTAACTTGATTTATCAAATGAAGTGTGATACACTGTATAAGTTGAGAAAACAAGTAGAAACAAACCGTTTCTCGCCGGACATTAGAAGATGTAGGGCAAATCATTTATGGAGCAGAAAATTCTGTTTTTGTAAATTGATAGAGACGGCACGTATACAAACGGGCTGTTTTTTGTTTTTATTTGTCACTCATAAAAATTATGGAGGTGGACTCATATCGCTAAAGAAGCATTGATTAATGGGCAAATTCGCGCTAAGGAATTGCGCGTCATCGGTGATAATGGAGAACAAATTGGAGTTAAATCGCTACAAGACGCTTTAACGATTGCTGAATCTTTTGATTTGGACCTCGTGCTCGTTTCACCGCAAGCTAATCCGCCAGTTGCACGGATTATGGATTACGGTAAATATCGCTACGAGTTACAGAAAAAAGAAAAAGAACAACGTAAGAATACAAAAGTAGTCAGTGTTAAAGAAGTACGTCTCAGTCCTTCAATTGATGACCATGATTACCAGACGAAATTACGTCAAGCAATCAAGTTCTTGGAAAAAGGCGATAAAGTGAAAGCAAGTATCCGGTTTAGAGGACGGTCAATTACCCATAAGGATTTAGGTTTAGATGTTTTGGAAGACTTTATTGAAGATACAAAAGAAGTTTCGACCGTGGAGTCAAAACCTAAAATGGAAGGCCGTAGTATGTTTACCATACTCGCACCCTCGTCAGAATCATAATACGATTAATAAGTAGGAATATAGGAGGATTATTATGCCAAAACAAAAAACTCACCGCGGTTTAGCAAAACGCGTTAAGAAAACAGGTACAGGTAAATTGAAACGTTCACGTGCATTTACTTCCCACCGTTTCCACGGTAAAACTAAAAAGCAACGTCGTCAACTACGTAAATCAGCTTTAGTTTCTGCTTCAGATATGAAACGTATTAAGCAACAAATTTCAGCTTTATAGGAATAAAGGAGGAAGAAAATCATGGCACGCGTAAAAGGTGGATATGTTACACGTCAACGTCGTAAACGTACATTAAAATTAGCTAAAGGTTATTACGGAGCAAAGTCAAAATTATTTAAGACAGCTAAGCAGCAAGTTATGAAGTCATACATGTATGCTTTTCGTGACCGTCGTCAAACCAAACGTAATTTCCGTCGTTTGTGGATTACACGTATTAATGCAGCAGCTCGTCAAAATGATATGAGTTACTCTGTATTAATGAATGGTTTGAAAAAAGCCGGAATCGAAATTAACCGTAAAATGTTAGCAGATATTGCTATCAATGATGCAGCAGCATTTACTGCTTTGGTTGAGGAAGCCAAAAAAGCATTAGTTTAAAAAATAGACTCTATATCAAATAGGGCTGATGATAAATTAAGGAGACTAAGCAGTTAATATCTGTTTGGTCTCTTTTTCTTTTTCTTCGGATACAAATTGTCTCGCGTTAAAAGATTTTATCTTTAAAATGACAATAGTTTCGGGAGTCATGGACATTGCGCTTAAGCACTTTAAATTTATTGATCACCCCTTAGTTAGTTCAGGATGGTTGAAGGTAATCTCAAGAAAGTTGTTGGGATTCCGAAGGTTCTTCTTAACCTAGATGATAGCCGGGAGGTTGAATTGTCACAGAGTAAGACCTTAAATGCTTTGTGACTAAATTTTTCTAAGGGATAGTGTAGCTTTTGTATCATTTGATAGGTGCTTTTAAACACTTGCTTCTGATTTTATAGGTCATTGTCCCTATTGTCGGTATTGTTCAAAAACAGTCCCCCAATATCTTTTGATTTATTGTAGAGCGCCTGTCTCTATGATGTACTTGATTTATCCAATGAATGTGCAACCGATTTAATTCAGGATTAAGGGATTGAACAACGATATGAAACCGTTCAATAATAATCAAAGTATTAGGGCTCAATTGGCAAGTTAAGGCAATGTAGGCTGTGTATCAGTCAATGAAAATAGTTTTTACCTTATTTTATTCATGATGACTATAACGGTAAAAGTACTTTTTTAGATATTTTAAGTGACATCTTCTACAACATCTATGACTTGATGGGGAATGACATTGCACTAGCAAAGCTTACAGCCCCCTTCACTGTTGGAATTGACTTAAACTTATCAAACAAATCTTTTAAGGGAGGGTAGGTGGCCGTTTATGAGAAACGGAAGCGAAGGCAATTATGACATGATGCACTTATAGATAGATATGTTTGATAAGCAATCATCTTTTTTGAGGGCGTGTGAATTGTTAAACACGCTATTTTTGTTTGGTAGCACTAGAGATGAAACAATGTATCTACAAGGGCTTATTCTGAGCAGGAAAGTGTGGTGATCAAAGCTTGTTTGTTCAGACAAAAACAGACCTTTCCTAAGCCTTATAAGGAGCTAATAATAGGTAAATAGTTAGCCTTTTAATGACAGTCTTTTTCTTATGATAGTAGGAGCAAGGATGAAAAGGGTGAACAGGAGAACTTAAGGCGCAAGAAATATAGTGATTATTTTTGACTTGTGCGACTCAATTATGAGAGAAATTAATGTTTGGGTCTTTAGTATTGAGGACTGTTCTATCTTATTAGTCATGCACAGACTTCTTTCTATATAGTAGAACATGCTTTTAATACATTAAATGTCTGTGTTTTTGTGAATGATCCCTATAATTTATAGAATCATAATATGTTGAAGCCAAAGTCAAGGGAATCTTGATTTTGGTTTTTTGTTTTATATGGAAGTAAACATTTTGAAACATAATTAAATTTAAAAAGAATAGTTTCTTGATACTAATAGAAAAGTTATTTTTCTTTTACGTTCAATTAGTTAAAAGTTAATTAGTAGGAAATTTTTAATCTGAAATTTAACCATAACACTACTACAATTCACAATATTGTGGTAATATGGGATAAAGTCCATGTAATTGTGTAGATTATGAAAGTCCATATAAAGCCCCTTTTACGGCGCGATGTTTTTGCTATAAAACATACCTAGTAGATTTTTATAGAGGCTAAGAACATCTTACATTGAATAATGAAGAGTTTAAAGCATTATTAAATAATCGATAAAGGGGAATGTCTCTAAAACATTTAATAACCATGTTTAAAAAAAGTAATGAATAATTGACAAAAACAATTTATTCAGGCTGATGGTTACAGGTGATTCGAAAGGTGTCAGAGTCAAAGGATATATATGACAATGGCTCAGTTCGATAAGAAAGCGTATTAAATTTGATCAACAAGAGACTGTTAAAACATTGCAGTGTAATTCACACAGGATTATGGGCTTGACTTAATATTATGGGTATAAAGACACTAATGTGAGAGATTTTATGAATTAGAAAGGAGTTATATGAAGAAATTATCAGCAAGGATAAAGTGAGCTTGAGCAAAAGTTAATAAGGAGGCGAATTGTAATGAATAAAAAAATAATGGTTAATTTAGTGTTGACAATGATGCTTGTGTTGAATATCGTTTTCTCACCACAAACGATGTACGCAGTTTCGCAGGTGTTTGATACAGATTCTACTACCATGGTAAAGAATGAAAAAATTGTCGATGGCCAAGTGCTCGAAACTAGGACTAAGAATAAAGCTGGCGAACAAAAAGATGTGGATAATAACATTTTAAAGGATGAATCCCTTCTGGAAGAGATAGGAGATGATAATCTAAACGAAGAGACACAAGTGGATAATTCAAACAACTCAGAAGATGATGCAGAACATCTTCCTCAAAAGAAAACAGAAATCTCAATGGATAAAGCGTCAGAAGGCATCAACAATATTGATCCTCCAATAGATGAAGCGGCTGTAGAGAATGAAATGGTTCCTGAAAACGCTACTTTTAGTGTCCTTCAAGGCAACTGGGTGAAAAATGTTGTTATGACTGTCACCACAACAGACAATAACACATTCATTTTACCTGATGGGGAATCGATAACTTTTACTCCATCAGAATTAAATGCTTTAATACTTGATTATACTCTAGTTAGTCCTCCTAATACGGTAATAAATGCTGGGGACACTTATACTATTGTTTTGCCAGAAATTTTTGAAGGAAGTTCCGCAGCTGTTTCACTTCTGGTGGAAGGTACAGAAGTGGGTACTTATACTGTAACTAATGGGGAAGTTGCCATTCTTTTTAATGATAAGGCTAAGGAATTTGATGATTTAAATATAAACATAAAGATTTCTGGACAGTTCGATACAACACAATTGATTGAAGAAGAATTTATTGAGGTTGTCATTCCATACGGTGAAGGAGGGTTTTTTACAACAACTATCATTGCTGAGGAAATACCTTATGACGGGGAAGATAAAAAAATAGCAGGACAACCCTATATTATTGATGAAAACGGAGAAAAAGTATATAAAGATGTAACTGGACAACCAGTGACAAACCCTACACATATAGATTGGACCGTTCGATTAAATGATAGTATGGCCACCGTTTCAGAGGCTACATATACCGATTATTTTGGTGATGATTTAGAGCTTTTACCAGAAAGTATCTTAGTTGAAAAGCTCATTCGTAATTACGAAAACCAAGTGATAGGCCAAGAAGAAGTAGTGGTTGCACCGTTAATAAGTGATTCGCGCTTTGAAATTGACTTAGGGTCAATTGAAGATGCCTATGATATTAGCTATACTACATTAATTAATCGACCGAATGGGGGAGGAGCTAAAACTATCAGTAATACTGGATTAATTTTCCTAGATGGTTCAGAAACTCCTGTTTCTGATAGTTTTGAGGGAACGTGGTATGAAGATCTACCGACTATTACTAAACAAGGTTCAATCTCAGAGCAAGATCCCTCGATAATTGATTGGGAAGTTACTTATAATTATGGCCAGGAAGATCTTGGGACAGTAATTTTAGAAGATTTAATAAGTGGAGTGGACTCTCAAACGAAGAATATTACAGAAAAAATTAAACTTTTAAAAGATACGATTAAAGTGCGTAAGGTTGTTCCTGATAGTAACGGCAATGTTTTAAACCCAGAAGATTTCACACCAGTTAGTGGAAGCTTTCCTTTAGAACTTAATGCTCAAGGACAAGCCTATTATATTACTTTTTCGACAGAAGTAGAATTGGGTGTTCAGGGGACAGTCACTAATATTATCTCTGATAATCTAGATCCACAAAATAGTGCAACCGACTCGGTTGTTATAAATACTATTCCAACTTTTGGTAAAGCTGGGGAGCAATTGGTAGATGATGAAGGTAAGCCATATATTGAATGGAAAATTACCCTTAATTCGCAAAGAATCAATATGGGTAGCATGACAATTCGAGATGTGTTTGATCAAAGTTTATTAGACTTTAATGTTGCAGATTTATCTTCATATGAATTATACCAAGATGAGATAACAACAGAAAAGTTAATTGATAATAGTAATTACTACATTCGTAATTATACACATAGCGATAATCGAGAAGGATTTGCTCTGACTGTCCAGAATGCAGGACCTCATAAGTATATATTTGTTTATCGAACATATTACACGACAGCAGGACTGCAAGAACCTAATATAGCTAATAATGCTGAACTCGTTTACTTATTCGGTGAGGAAAGTGGACCAGGAATTTCTTTTGATGTTAACTTAGCAGGTCCTAAAGCAGGAATAAAAAAAGTTGGTTCTTATGTAACTAGCGAAGATAAAACTGAGCAATTTATTGAATGGAAGATTACTTTTAATGAAAGTAATATTAATCTTACTAAACCAATAATTGAAGATAGTTTTAGTAGTGGCAATTATAAGTATGTAAATGATTCTTTTGAATTAACTTCTACAAATGAAGGTGCTTTGGCTTTTGATCCTACTGCATTAATAATGAATCCAAGTCAAGGATTTACCTATCAATTTGGTACTGATACCAATGCTACTTATACTATTAAATATCTTACAACCGTAGATGACGCCAATAACCTCGACCAAATAAATAAAGTTACTTTAGATTGGCAAGGTGGTAAGGAAGAAGCAACAGCTAATGTTTATAAACGTCAAGCAGGTATTAATAAGAAAGCTAACATTGTGATTGATGCTGAAGGTAATAAACACATTAATTGGATTATTAATTTCAATACAAAAAAAGCCGTTTTAGCTAATGTAGTAATCACTGATCAATATTCTCCGTCAACAGCAGACATGTCTAATATTCTTCTATATAGAGACGGAGAGGAAGTTGATCCTAGCCAATACCAGGTCATTGAAGAAAGTCAAGGATCATTTGAACTTATATTAGGAGACATTGATGCAGTTCCGTATACGCTCACATATACAACTAGTCTTTCGTCAGGAGAAGAAGTAAATCTTATTCAAAACAAAGCGTTATTAACTTATACAAACGGGAGTGAGCTAGCCTTTATAAAAGTTCCGAGCCCTGCTTTATCGGTTAACAAAGAAGCAGTGAGCCTAGACAAGACTCCAGATAATCCTGTTATCTCATGGGAAATAACTGCGAATGCGAACACATCAAATCTCATTAACTTAGTAGATCCTGTTTTAACAGACACAATACCAGGCGATCAAGCTTTAATTCAAGATAGCATTAAAGTTTATGATCAAAGTGGCACCCTTATTACCGACAATCTTAATGTGACAATTAACACTGATTCCAATAGTTTCGTCATTCAACTACCAAACGGATCTTATCAATACAAAGTACAATATGACACGGAAATTTTGCAATTCCCATCATTCCATGAAAGTGTTTTGGACAGATATACTAATTCAACTACTTTATCAATGATATACGAAAAAGAAGATGTTGTCGCTAGTGTATCAGATACAGCCTACTTGGATTATTTTGCAAATAACAACAGTGGATTGGTTGCTAAAACAGGGACACAGAACCAATTAACCGAAAACATTGATTGGACAGTTACTGTGAATGAGGAAGGTCTGACAATCAAGAATCCAATAATAGAAGATCAACTTTCGGATAAACATAGTTATCTAACTGATTCATTTAAAGTTAGAGATAGCGCAAATAATCTTTTGAATATTAATGAAGACTATTCAATTTCTTTCGCTGAAGATGACAGAAGTTTCAAGTTGACTTTAAACGATACAATAACGCAAGCTATTACAATTTCTTACTCCACACGATTAAATGATAATTTAATTGGTACTTATCAGGTTACTAATACCATTACATTAAAGGGCGGAGAAGAGAGAAAAATTATTAAAGAAACAGTTACTGAAACAACTGCTCAACAGTATCAATTTGGTGGAGGCGGAACAGGGAGAAAACTTGATTTTAAAATTCTCAAAAAGGCTAAAAGTGGAAAAGCTATACGAGATGTTGGATTTAAGATTGAAAACATAGACATTCATGGAAATGTCGATACGGTAGTATCGGAAGTATTTACAAGCGAGGAAGGTATTTATATTTCAGATAAATTGAGAGCTGGAAAATATATTCTCACTGAGACATCAACTCCTGAAGGTTTTAAAACACTTGCATCATCAATTTATTTTACAATTAACTATTCGGTTGATAATCCACAGTCTTACGAATTACAATTACTTAATTCAAATGGAGAAGTTGCCGAGATACCTAATGTATCAACCAATGGTAATGTAATAACAATCATCAATGAACCCAAAGAGGTTAAGACTCCATTAAAAGCAAAGAAGATTTTAAGAGGTCTAAATTTAGCTGACGGACAGTTTCATTTTGAATTACTAAATGAGGATGGAGAGATTATTTCTCGAGCTAAGAACGATGTTAATGGTAATATAGTGTTTGAAGCGCTTACTTTTGACACAGTAGGTGATTACCAATATATGATACGTGAAAAAATAGATCAACAGGCAGGGGTAACTTATGATACAAATCAATATAATGTATTAATATCAGTCACCTACGATGAACAAGGGCACTTAGCAACTAATATCCAATACGAAGAGGATGATCTACCTACCTTTAAAAACTCTTATACGCCTAAAGTTGGAAAACTATCATTATTGGCTGAAAAAAAATTAGAGGGTCTTTCTCTAGAAAAAGACCAGTTTAATTTCCAAGTATTTAATGAAAATGAAGAAGTTGTTGCAACAGGTACGAATGATAGCAATGGAAAAGTTGTTTTCAGTGAATTAACCTTTGATAAAATTGGAGTATATAGGTATAAAATTGGTGAAAAGAAAGATAACCAGCTAGGTATTGCGTATGATCAAACAACCTATGATGTGATCGTTAAGGTAACCGATGACGAGAAGGGTCAATTACAATTGGTTGTAGAATATCCTAACAATAAGGTTCCTGTCTTTACCAATGTATATACTACTCAACCAGGAAAAGCTTCATTAATTGCTAAAAAAGAATTAACAGGTCTTGATTTAATAGCTGGTCAATTCAATTTTGAAGTCCTAAATTCTGATGGTGAAATTATTTCGACAGCATCGAATGATATAGATGGGAAAGTAGCATTTACTGATATATCTTACGAAAATGTTGGAGAATATAATTACACTATTCGTGAAACCCAGGATGATCAAGCAGGTATCACTTATGATGATTCAACATATGATGTTACAATTATAGTAACTGATAATGGAGCAGGACAACTTGTTCATGAAGTGGTTTATCCTGATCAAGCTATCCCTGTCTTTAAAAATAGTTACACAGCAGCAAAGGGTGTACTTTCATTAGTCGCAGAGAAAAAATTAGAAGGATTAGACTTAGTAGCGGGTCAATTTAACTTTGAAGTTGTGGATACCAACAATGCAGTCGTAGCAACAGGTACGAATGATAGCAATGGAAAAGTAGTCTTTAGTGAATTATCATTTGATACGGTAGGCGAGTATGCGTATACCTTACGTGAAGTGTCAGACAATCAAGCAGGAATTACCTACGATGATTCAGTGCATGAAGTAGTAGTTACCGTAACCGATGATGGGACAGGTTTCTTAAGGTTAAGTGTCACCTATCAAAATGATGCAATAGCTGTTTTCAAAAATATTTATACTGAAATTTCAGAAAAGCCTAAAGATCTTGAAAAACCTCAGGAACCAGAAAATCCTAAAGACCCAGAAAAACCAGAAAAACCGAAAAACCCGGATAACCCTAAAAATCAAGAAAACACTAAGGATACTTTACCTATAACCGGTGAAGAAACTACTTATTCATTATTAGCTCTGACAGTTTTGATTATTGGTTTGATGATTTATCTTTTGGGTAAAAAAGGTTTAAGTAAGAAATTTTAGGAATAGATACCCTTAAGACATTTGTAGATTATAATTTACCGAACAAATGAACGTTATGGAATCACTTTTAAGGTAAGTAAAACAGACGAATCGCTTGATTCGTCTGTTTTATTCTTATAAAAGGGTGAATTTTTATGAAAAATAGCCTCCCAAAAGGTCTACTCTGTGAGACTTGAGAGGAAAATTTTAGGAGGGAAATAATTGTTGATAGTTAAGTATTATAATAAAAGTCATTCAAAAAACTATTGAAAGAAATAAGCGGTCAATCTCTGAAACGAAAGCCTCTCGACCTCTTATTTCAATAAATTAAAATGGGTAGAACATTTAACAGAGTGATCTAAATGTTGTGAATGTAATAAATCTAGATGATCAATAACGGATTCATAAGTAACATTATCCTCGAGCAAAATCCCTTCATCTTCACGGGTAGAATCAAATATCACAAGACTAGGGGTTGAATGAACACCCATGGCTTTAGCAATTTTAAGGTCATTAAAATATAATTCTCGTGTGAAATCGGAATAGAAATCCTCATAGAACAAATCTGAATCTAAACCATTGCTTGCAGCAAGGTCCATAATTAAGTTTTCGTTCAAAAGAGATAGATCGTGATAAATTTTTTGTTGTAAATCTTTTAAAAAGCATCTGCCTTTACGTTTGCCTTGAAAGTGTGCAGCTTTTACGGCTAAAGCAGCTTTATAAAGTTTACAGTAGAGGTCATTACGGACTGCTAAACTAGGTTGAATAATGCCTAAACGCTGCATAAAGTCATTTAAAATCTCTTCATTATGTATACAAAGAATATTAATGTCAATCTTTGAAGAAATTAATTTACTAGCCTTATTAATCTCTTGCTCGGAATAGTAGCATTTTCGCCCTAAAGGATTGACAAACAAATAAAAGTCAAAATACTTTGCCTGACCATTAAAGTGATAATCAATCATATAATTTTCCACACTATTCCTCCTTCGTATTACTTTTTCTTAGTATAAGCTTATCATAAACATAGTGTAATCTATAATAATACGCCTAGAGTGAAAAACCTCACAAATAAATAGTATGCCGTAAAATGATAGATATTTCAACTAATGAACAGTTATATACGAAAACCCTGTTAAACGTAAATGATAATGTCTCAAGAGAACACAAATCAAAATGTCCCACTAT